>DHGK01000146.1:0-9247 GCA_002402755.1 Planctomycetes bacterium UBA4800 | reverse complement strand
AACGGACGCGTTCATTGCACGTTTCCACGCACGGGTTCACCGCATATGTACGTACGCCGGGCCCGGAAGTGAAGTGTAGCGGCGGGCGGCACGGGGACGCAAGGCGTCCTTGCCTGTGCGATTATGTGGCGATATAATCACATAGTAACCAAAGCTGGCCGGCCGCGCCGGCACGGGAGAACGTCCCATGAGTTCGCTCAAGAAGACCATTGCCCGGGCGCTCCTCTGCTTCGCGCTCATAAGTCTCGGGTTCGCGCTCGGGAGAATGACGGCCGGCCCGGCACAGGCCGAGCCGGCGGCCTTCGGCGACGCCGCGCAGGTCGTCGTGTACTACTTCCACGCCCCCGTCCGCTGCGCGACCTGCAACAAGGTCGAGGCGATGACGAAGGAAGTCGTCCAGTCCGCCTTCGCGCCGCAGCTCCGCGACGGCCGCGTCGTTCTGCTCGTCGCCGACTACCAGGAACGCGAGGACCTGGCGAAACGCTACGACATCGCATCGAGCGGCATCGTGGTCGTCAGGGTACGCGGCGGCGCGGAGGTCGAGTTCACGCGCCTCGATGAGGCCTGGTTCGCGGCCGAGGAACCCCTCAAGTTCAGGCAGTGCGTGACGAACGCCGTGGCGCGCCGCCTCGAGCGCGAGGGCGCCTGATGGGCTGGGAGGCGATCGGCTACGCGCTCTGGTTCGGGATTCTGACCTCGATCAGCCCCTGTCCGCTCGCGAGCAACATCGCCGCGATCTCGTTTCTCGGGCGCAAGACGGGCAGCGCGCGGCAAACGCTCCTCTCGGGGCTCAGCTACACGCTCGGCCGGACCTTCGCATACGTGCTCCTCGCGGCGATCCTCCTCGCCGGGCTCATGGCGAGCGGCGAGCTGTCGCGCTTCCTCCAGAAGTACCTGAACCAGCTCCTCGGCCCGATCCTCATCCTGGTCGGCATGCTGCTCCTCGGCATGCTCGGCGGGAGCGTCTCGCTGAACCTCGCCGGCCGGGGCGTCCAGGAGCGCGCCGGCGCGGGCGTCGTCTGGCCGGCCGTGCTCGGTTTTCTCTTCGCGCTGTCGTTCTGCCCGGTCTCGGCCGCGCTCTTCTTTGGCGGGCTTCTTCCGATCGCGGCCAAGGCCGAGTCGCCGCTGCTCCTGCCCTCGCTCTACGGCATCGGCACCGCGCTGCCCGTCCTCGTCTTCGCCTTCCTGATCGCCTTCGGCTCGAGCTACGTGGGCCGCGCCTTCAACCGCCTGACGCAGGTC
Organism: Planctomycetes bacterium UBA4800; assembly: GCA_002402755.1. Taxonomy (GTDB): domain Bacteria; phylum Planctomycetota; class UBA8108; order UBA8890; family UBA8898; genus UBA8898. The sequence continues at coordinate 8,005 of DHGK01000146.1, read as the reverse complement.
GAATGGTGGGTGCGCGGCGTGACGGGCGTCGTGTTCATCCTGGTCGGCATCTACTACTGCCTGGCCTATATCTACGGCGTGAAGCTCACGGGCTGACGCGCGGGCACATCACCTCTCGTCGGGCGGGTCCGCCAGATCGAAGATCGCTTCGATCTCCTCGACACCGTCGGGGAGCGTGACTTCCCGTGACCACCGCTCCTTGGGCCCGGCCCGAGCGATTTCCGGGGACGCGGCGGTTGTGCTGCCTCCGACCGAAACCGAGAGCCGGTACGTGCCGGGGTGCAGGTTCCTGATCGCGCGTTGCTCTTCGGAAGCCAGTCGCCCACCGCTGCTGACCATGCCATAACCGACAAGAGGCCGGTCACCACGAGAATCGTCACTCTGAAGCCCGCGGCATCCAATGATGAGCGAGTCGTTCCCCTCGGATATGTTGACTATCCGGCAGAGAATCGCGCCGCCCTTGCGCAGGACCACGTCCGGCGCGTCGAGCGTTGCGCCCTCGCGGATATCGAGGCCCTCCAGTATCTCGCGACATCGCTCGGGATGCGTGAAACTAACTCTCGCCTCGCCGAGTACGTGCTCGAATCGATACGTCCCCTCGGCTCCGGTGGTCACCTCCTGTCGCCTGATTCCGAAGCCGCGACTCAGACTCACCTCGACCTTCGGCATGGGCTTGCCCGACTCCGCGTCGTACACGACGCCGGCGAGCGTGCCGCCGCGCGCGAGCGGAACCGTGACCTCAAGGGGCTCCGCCTCTGTGACGACGAGATCCTTCAACGACGCCGGCACGAATCCCGCAACCGTCACCTCCGCGAGGTACGTCCCCGGCCGAAGCGTCCAGGCCTCGCAGCGGTCGTTCTTGATCGGCGATTCCATGTCGTGTCTGACGAAATCCCGATCCTGCATCCCCTGCCGGCGCAGACGGAGCATTGCCTTGTCCGGGAGCGCCCCGCCGTCGGCCAGAAGCACGAACACCATGCCGCAGCCCTTGTCCAGAACGACGGCGGTTTCGGCGTCAATTTCGCACATGACGCGCGCACGCGGGTAATGCGTCTTCGTAACCTCGACCTCGAGAGGATGCGGCCTTGCTATGCCGGCGAACTCGGCAATGCCTTCGGCGGAGGTGGCGACCTGACGCGTCTCCGCAGACTCGGTCCACCGCGCGTGGGAGTACCGGGTCTTCACCGACGCTCCCTCGATCGGCTCGTCGCGCGAATCCACCACGCGCACACGAATCGTATGCCCGCGATCGAGCGCGACGACGAGCGGCTCGGTCGCGGGGAGCGTCGCATCCACCCTCTTCGACACATACCCCGAGTGCGAGACTTCGACGAAGAGCGCATCGGGGAGCACATCTTCGAGGATCTGCGCGCCGCCGTCCGGCGTGGGACGACCCGTGCAAGATGCACTCATTCCTTTGTGGCGGTACTGCGCCCCGACGAACGCCGATGGCAAGAATTGCCCCTGCTCGTCCACCACCTGAACGAGCAGATCGTAGACGCGTTCCATGACCACGCGAACGTGCGCGCCGCCGGACGTGTCTTCTATTCGGCATGCTTCGCGCGCATAACCCTGTTTGCGTACGAGAAAAAACCACTCCCGACCGGGAGGCAGGTTCCGGAGGTCGAACTTCGCCGCGGGGATATCGGCCTTCCCGTTGTGAATCGGGCCTTCAAAATCATCGGCGGGGTTGAGAACCCTGATCTCGTACGACGCCCCGTACACGGGGTTTCCTTCCAGATCGACGACTTCGCCCCAGATGCGATCGCCCTCCATTTCGGGAACAGATGCGCCGGGGTCCTCTGCGGCCGAAACCGGGGCGGCAGGCACGACGGCGGGCGGCGCGGTGTCCGTTTCTTCCACCATGAGATCCGAAGTATCGTCCGTGCGTTCCACGCGAGTGCGAAGCGCCAGGAAAAGGACCGCCGCCCCCGCAAACAGGAGGGCAAGAGAACCGCTCAGGATCAAGTCCCGCCGCATAGAGGCGATTATCAGTACGCGCACCCTGGAGGTCAACAAAAAAGCCTTGCATGAGCTTGTCGCACGCGTCGAGGCGGGCGCCGCGGCGGCGCGCGCGTCGCACCCGAGGCCGCGATGTCGATGCAACTCTCGCGCCGCGCGCCTTCGCCGCCTTCTCATGCGACCGCAAGGAGATCGCGCGCGGCGCGAAGGGAGATCCCGCAGCGCGTCCCTTGACGAAGAACGAGCTTTCGCGCATGACGCGCGCGCCGTTCGTGACGCAGGTGCGCCGAGGTCATGCCCCGGCCGCCGGGCCGCCACCGGCGAAATCACGATACCAGAGGCAGTCGGCCATCGCGTGCATCGCAGGCCATCGTGCCTCGTCGCATATCAATGGTACGTTTGATCGTATCACCCTGTCTGATAGCCCCGCGTCACGCTCTTAGGGGCCGCGCAACAATAACTTTTCGTTTTGGGCCCCTGGAGCACACACCGTCTGTGGGAACGGGGGCAACGCTCCCTATTCGGTCGCGTCGCGGCCGCGACGATTGAGCGAATCCGCAGGCGTATTGAAGATACGTCGAGGAATTCGCGATTGAGGAGCGGTCGAAGATGGCGCGAGCCAGGGAGACCAAAATGGGAAGTTATTGTTGCGCGGCCCCTAAGGACCTCTCCGACACCTCACCGCGTTGCGACGCCGGCAGATGAAACGGGCCCTTGCCCGGCCACACGAAGTGGCGCGAGTAGGCCTCCTCGAGTCTGGCGTCGCCCGTCTTGGTAAAGCGAAGTCGCTGCTTGGGGCCCTTGCCCCAGCGCATGTACGCCGTCGTTGACGAGACGAGATTCAGATCATGCGCGTGGAACTGCAGGATCCGCAGCAGTTTCGACAGCCGCGTCAGGTTGCAGCCGATGACCTTCTCAAGGTAGGGCACACGGCCGCGCCGCCAGTCCTCGAGCTTCGCCGGATCGAGAAGGCCCATGCCGACGAGGACATCCACGGGTGCGACGACCTTGCCGCGTTCCAGCAGCAGTCCGACGGCGCGAACGATCCGTGGAGAGAGGGGATCGCCGCGGTAGCTGTCGACGCTCACCTTGGTTGCGGAACTCGTTCCCGGCCGTTGGCCATAGGACTTCCCTGCGGAGCTCATACGGCCTCGGATCTTACTCCAGCGACTCTCGGCATTCAAGGCACCCTCGGACGCCTGCCTCCGGGTGCCCGGCATGTGCGCGTGGTACGCTGCTGTACGAGACAGGAGAATTCCGTCGCGGGGGATGGAGTGTGCGGGGAGGACAACGAAATTGTCGAGAGAAGCACCGATATGCCGACAACGCACGCATGTCACTTCGAACGATCCCCTCTGCGTGTTGCCAGCGCTTCCTTCCCGGCCGGGGTCAGCCGGTACTTCTGCAGGCGGCTCTGCGGCCTGTCGGGAATGGTCCGTTCGAGGAACGCCAGGCCTTCACACACCATGGCAAAGGCGTTCATGTGTTCCTGCCGGTTGTCCACTATCTCGCCGGTGATTCTCGTACCCCGGAATCGTCCCAGCTTGAGAAGACACTGAGGGTACTCGGGCAGGAACCGAGCCCCATAAAGCACCTGGGCTGCATGCGTAAGAACACCGTCAATCCGCAAGCCCAGCCGATCGAGAGGCTCACGGGCTGACGCGCAGCCGCACGGCGCCCGGCAGCGCCTCGAAGCGCAGCCGCCTCGCGCCGCCCAGGTCGGCGACCTCGCCGTCGAGCTGGCACGGCATGCCCGCGGGAACGTCGATCTCCGCCCACGGCGCCCGCACGATCTCGAACCCCTTGCGATGGATGTGCGTCCCGCGCAGGAGGCTCACGAGCCCGCGCGCGGCGGCCCACGGGTTCACGGCATCGACGATGCACAGGTCCAGAAGGCCGTCGTCGAAGCGCGCGTCGGGCGCGATCCTGAGTCCGCCCCCGAAGCAGGAGCCGTTCGCGGCCGCGACCAGGAGCACGCGCTTCTCGATCTCCCGCCCGGGAACGCGGATGCGTACGCGGGCGCACTGGCAGCCGGTCAGCGCGCGCAGCACCGCGGCAATATAGAGCGGCAGCCCGCGCAGGCGCGTGAAATAGCGGCGCGCCGCGGCGACGCGCGCGTCGAACCCGAGGCCCGCGATGTTGATGAAGCTCTCGCGCCGCGCGCCTTCGCCGCCCTCCCATGCGACCGTGCCGAGATCGACGGCGCGCGTCCTGCCTTCGCGGGCAACCATGCAGGCATCGAGCGGCGCCGGCGGTATTCCGGCCGCCCGGGCGAAATCGTTGCCCGCGCCGGCCGGCACGATGGCGAGCGCCGCAGTCCCGCCGGCGAGCGCCGCCGCCGCCTCGCGCACGGTCCCGTCGCCCCCCACCGCGATCACGAGATCCGCCCCCGCCGCGGCCCGGGCGCATTCGCCGGCCTCGCCGCGCCCGCGGCTCTCCCGGAGCGCGAGGCCGGGGAAGACCGTCCGAAGCACGCCGAGAACCCGCTCCCGTTCGCGCGGCCCGCGCAGCCGCGCCGCGGACGGGTTGACGATCGCAACGACCTTCTCCATGGGCTCAATCCTGCCACACCGCGCGGGGGCGTCAAGACGGCCGGGGTACATGTTCGGCGAACCCATGGCCCCGCGGGTGCCGGCTGTGGCCGGCGTTTCCCCCCTTCTCCTGAAGGGGGGACGGAAGGGGGGTTGTTGCAGGGTGAGCAGGGACGCCGAGCGATTGCCGCGGAGAGAACCTCCATCCCCGCTCCCGTGCATCGACAGGACCAAGAGTGCGCAATGAACGCGTTTATCGCGTGTCTCGGCCGACGGGTTCACCGACCATGTACCGGGCGGGGGCTCCCCGCGGTCGAGTAGCCCCTTTGCGCGCCATGCGTTACCATCGCGATACGCCACGACCGGCGCCCCCGAGAGGAACGATCCATGTCCAACGCGCGACGGCACCCGCGTATCGCGACGCTCGGCGCATCGCTGCTCCTTGCGGTCTGTGCTCCCCCCGCCCGCGCAGGCGACCAGCCGCAGTGGGGCGAGCGCTTCACCCGCAACATGATCGCGGAGGAGCGCGGCCTGCCGGCGGCGTTCGACCCCGAGAAGAACGAGAACATCCGCTGGCAGGTGCTGATCGGCAATGAGACCTACGGGACGCCCATCGTGGCCGCGGGCCGCGTCCTCATCGGCACCAACAACGCCCGGCCGCGCGACGAGCGCCGCAAGGGCGAGCGCGGCGTCCTCCTGTGCCTCGACGAGAAGGACGGCTCGTTCCTGTGGCAGCTCATCGTGCCCAAGCTCGGCGGCGACCCGCTGCGCGACTGGCCGAGCGCCGGCATCTGCTCGCCGCCCACCGTGGAGGGCGACCGCATCTACATCGTCAGCAACCGCGGCGAGGTCATGTGCCTGGACATCGACGGCCAGGCCGACGGCAACGACGGGCCCTTCCTTGGCGAGGCCGCCCTCATGGCGGCCAAGGACGAGGAGCCGCTCGCGCTCACGCCGCGCGATGCCGACATCGTCTGGACGTTCGACCTGCGGAACGACGCCGGCGTTCACCAGCACGATTCGGCCCACGCCTCGATCCTGATCCACGGCCGCTTCCTGTACCTCAACACCTCGAACGGCGTCGACAGCACGCACCGGGCCATCGCGGCGCCCGAGGCGCCCGCGCTCGTCGTCTTCGACAAGGAGACGGGGCGCCTCGTCGCGCGCGAGTCGGAAGGCATCTCCGCGCGGACCTTCCACTGCAACTGGTCCTCGCCGCTCCTGGCCGAGATCGACGGCGGGCCGCAGATTCTCTTCGCGGGCGGCGACGGCATCGTCTACGCCTTCGCGCCCCTCGCGGCCCTTCCGCCCGCAGGCGCGATCGAGACGCTCACAACGATCTGGCGCTTCGACTGCGACCCCGCGGCGCCCAAGGAGAACATCCACCAGTACGTCTCGAACCGCCGCGAGAGCCCGAGCAACGTCAAGGGCATGCCCGTCTTCTACAAGAACCGGGTGTACGCGGCCTCGGGCGGCGACATCTGGTGGGGCAAGCGCGAGGCCAAGCTGACGTGCTTCACGCCGGGCGGGACGGGCGACATCACGGCGAAGGCGGCGCGCTGGACGTACCCGCTCAAGGAGCACTGCTGCGGCACGCCCTCGATCTCGAACGGCCTCGTCTTCATAGGCGACCTCGGCCGCCTCGTTCACTGCGTCGATGCCGAGACCGGCGCGCCCTGCTGGACGCACGAGACGCGCGGCGAGGTCTGGGCATCGACGCTGGTCGCCGACGGCAAGGTCTACGTCGGCACGCGGCGCGGCGAGTTCTCGATCTTCGCCGCCGAACGCGAGAAGAAGGTGCTCGCGACCGTCATGCTCGACGGCCCGGTGTGCAGCTCGGCCACGGCCGCCAACGGCACGGTCTACGTGGCCACGTTCTCCCGCCTCTACGCGATCGGCCTGCCGCGATAGGACGCGCCGCCGGCGCGGCCGCCCCCTACGCCAGCGTGAACGCCGGCAGCTTGACCACGGCGCCTCCCTTGAGGGCCGACTGGTGCGCGCAGATTCCGACGCACGTCCAGTTCGCGCTGAGGGTCGCGTTCGGCCAGGGGTCGCGGCCCGCGACCAGGGCGGAGACGAACTCGTTGACGAGGTGCGGGTGGGAGCCGCCGTGCCCCGCCCCCTGGATGAACGAGAGGTGCTTCGCGTCCTGGATGGCCCGCGTGAAGGGCCGGATCGGCTCGGGGAGGAGATGGGCGTAGTCGGGCACCGGCACCCGGGAGGGAATCTCCTTCTCCGGCTTCTTGGCGGTGTGGAGCACGTGCTCCTCGCCCTCGACCAGCGCCCACTCGAAGCTCTTCTTCGAGCCGTAGACATCGAAGCTCTCGCGGTACTGGCGCGCCGTGTCGTAGAGGAAGCGCCAGATGTGCGCGGCGATGTCCGAGTCCTGGATCTTGATGTGGCAGGACTCGACGGCGAACGCATTGCCGGACTTGGCGGCAATGCGCTCGTTGATCGTGCCCGACCCGAAGCACGACACGTACTCGGCCCGCCCCTTGACGAGCCCCAGCACCGGGCTCACGACGTGGGTCGCGTAGTGCATGGGGATCATCCGCTCCCAGTACTCGGGCCAGCCCTCCATGTCCTGGGGGTGGGAGGCCTGCATGTACTGAATCTTGCCGAGCTCGCCCTTTTCGTACATCTCCTTGATGAAGAGGAACTCGCGGCTGTAGACCACGGTCTCGGCCATCATGTACTTCAGGCCGGTCTTCTTGACGAGCGCGACGATCTTCTTGCAGTCCTCGACCGTCGTCGCCATGGGCACGGTGCACATGACGTGCTTGCCCGCCTTCAGGGCCTCGATCGCCATCCAGGCGTGGTCGGGTATGGGCGAGTTGATGTGGACGAAGTCGACCTTGGGGTCGGCCAGGACCTCCTCGTACTTCGTGTACCGCCGCTCGACGCCGAAGGCATCCCCGACCTTGTCGAGCGCCGCCCGGTCGCGGCGGCAGATGGCGTACATGTTCGCGTTGGGGTGCTTCTGGTAGATCGGAATGAACTCGGCGCCGAACCCCAGACCGACGATGGCGACATTGACGCTGGACGCGGACATTGGACCTCCTCCCGGTTCCGGCGCGCGGCGGCCCGGCGGGCCGCCGGCGGCTTCGCGGCCCCGGAGACGCGCGCCCGTCGCGGCCGCCCCCGGCTCCGCATTGTCGACGGCTCCACTATCGCCGGAGCCGCGGCCGGCGTCAAGGCGCGGCGCGCGCAGGCCGAGCGTGCAGATTCAGGCCGAGGGCGGCAATCACCTTGAGGATGGTGTGTCGAGGCTCGGGCTGCGGTCGCCGGATAATGCCTTGTACAGGCTCTCTCGCGACAAGCCGGCGTCCCGGGCGACTTGCGCCATGCCCTTGGCACGCACAACCCGTATGCGCCGCCCTTCGACTTCCTCGCGAAGGCGTTCCTGCCGCTCGTCGCGCGCATGGGACCGAGGGTCGAGGCCGTGCTCGAGCGGCCCGGCTTCTACCCGGCGGGAGGAGGCTGCATTCGAGTGCGCGTCGAGCCCGCGCCGC
>DHGK01000145.1 GCA_002402755.1 Planctomycetes bacterium UBA4800 | reverse complement strand
TTCACTCGGATGACAAATCAGTGACTGTCCCCGGATTTCCCCAGGACCGCGTCGATGAGCGTCAGGACTCCCGGCTCGCTCGCGCAGCGGTCGAAGATGTGGGCGTGCGCGAGGTCGTGCTCGAGCGAGGCGGCGAGCTTCCACAGGAACTGGGCGAGCTGGTCCGTGCCCTGCTTCGTGCCGGCGAGCCATTCCTCGTAGGCCGCGAACTCCCGGGCCGTGCCGGCGATCTCGGCGAGGTGGAGCGGGAAGAGGGTGCGCGCGCTCTCGGGGAGCGCCGCGACGGGCGCCAGCCCATCGAGACACGTGATCATGCGCGCGAGAGTGTCGCGGGAGGCGAAGTCGGGCGTGCTCTTCGCCTCGGGCTCGGCGGCGAAGGCCTCCATGATGAGCCGCGCCTGCGGCCTCAGGCCGCCCAGGCTCTCCGCGAGGTGGCGCAGGAGCATCAGCACCTCGGCATGCGCGGGCACGAACTGCGGCGGCAGGTCGAGGAGCCGCTCGCCGAGCGGCGCGATCTCGCGATAGAGCGCGATGATCGGCAGCGCCGCGGCGGCGACCTCGCTCGCCGGATGCCAGAGCGTGAGGCCGGCCAGGCCCGCCTCGATCCTGTCGCGCTGCAGTCGCTCGGGCGTCGTCATCGCGGTTGCCTCCGGGCCGGCGGCAGCGCCGGCTCTTCGTGCGTCAAGCAGTGAAGCGTGCCGAGGCCGAGCACGAGGTCGACCGCGTGAATTCCGACGACCGGCCGATCGGTGAAGAGCTCGCCGAGCATGCCGAGCGCCGTCCTGTCGCGCACATCGTTGAATGTCGGAACCAGCACCGCCGCATTGGCGATGTGGAAGTTGGCGTAGCTCGCGGGGAGGCGCTGCCCCTCGAAGTAGAGCGGCGAGGGCATGGGGATCCTGACGATCTCGAGACGCTGCCCGCGTTCCAGGCGGGCGCTCTCCAGGCGCTCGCGGTTCTCCTCGAGCGCGCGGTGGTTCCGGTCGCGCGGGTTCTTCTCCTCGGCGAGGACGACGGTGCGCGGGCCGACGAAGCGGCAGACGTCGTCGACGTGGCCGTGCGTGTCGTCGCCCGCGATGCCGCGTCCGAGCCAGATCGTGCTGCGTGCGCCAAGCCAGTCGGCGAAGACCTCCTCCATGTCGCGGCGCGTGTAACCGGGGTTGCGCACCTGGACCCTGCGGTGAAGGAGGCACTCCTCGGTCGTGAGCACTGAGCCGCGGCCGTTGACGTCGATGGCGCCGCCCTCCAGGACCACCCTGCGGCCGTCGCGGACGGCGTCGGCCATCGCCTCGCCGCGCCGCGCGGCGACCGCGGCCGGAACCTCGGCGTCCTTCTTGAAGTCGCGGTACTTCGCCCAGGCGTTGAAACCGAAGCGCACGATCATCCGCGCGCCCGTCGGCCCGCGCCGGACGAGGAAGATCGGGCCCATGTCGCGGCACCACCCGCGATCGGTGGGGCACACGAAGAACTCGACTCGCCTGCAATCGGCGTGCGCCGCGCGCAGCACGTGGAGCGCCTCGGCGCGGGCGCGCGGCGAGGGCGCGATGATGCGCACCTTCTCGCCCGGCGCGAGCGCGCGGACGATCTCGGCGTACACCCACGGAATCGGCGCGAATTTGCCCGGCCAGTCGCTCCGTTTGTGCGGCCACGCGAGCCACGTCGCCGCGTGCGGTTCCCATTCGGCGGGGTGAACGAATCCGCCGGCGCCGGGCGTGCCGGGCCGCGGCGTTGTCGCTGCGCGCGCGGTGCTACGCATCGCGGTAGCGTTTCAGAATGTCGCCGTAGGCATCGATCCTGCGGTCTCGCAGGAACGGCCAGTTGCGGCGGACTTCCTCGATGCGGCGCCGGTCGACCTCGGCATAGACGATCTCATCTTTGTCGGGCGATGCTTCGGCCAGGAGCGCGCCCTGCGGGTCGCAGGCGAACGAGCCGCCCCAGAACTCGATCCCGGCGTCGCCGGGCTGCGCGCGCTCCAAACCGACGCGGTTGACCGCAGCGACGTAGACGCCGTTGGCGACCGCGTGGCCGCGCTGCACCGTCCGCCACGCATCGAACTGCCGCGCCCCCTCGCTCGCCTTCTCGGCCGGGTGCCAGCCGATGGCGGTCGGGTAGAAGATCACCTCGGCGCCGGCGAGCGCCGCCATGCGCGCCGCCTCGGGATACCACTGGTCCCAGCAGATGAGCGTTCCCACACACCCGTGGTGCGTCTTCCAGGCCGTGAAGCCCAGGTCGCCGGGCGTGAAGTAGTACTTTTCGTAGTACGACGGGTCGTCGGGGATGTGCATCTTGCGGTAGCGGCCCGCGATCGACCCGTCGGCGTCGATGACGACCAGGCTGTTGTGGTAGAGGCCGGGCCCGCGCTTCTCGAAGAGCGGCACGATGATGACGGCGCCGGTCTCGCGCCCGAGCGCGCCCATGGCGCCGGTCGTCGGCCCCGGAATCGGCTCGGCGAGGTCGAAGCAGCGCGCGTCCTCGCGCTGGCAGAAGTACGGCGAGAGGAAGAGCTCGGGCAGGCACACGACGCGGGCCCCGGCGCGCGCCGCCTCGCGCACGCGCGCGGTCGCGCGCTCGAGGTTCCTCGCCGGCTCCGGCGAGCACGCCATCTGAACGAGCGCGATCTTGTACGCGTGGTCCGTGTCCATGGTATCCACGGTGTCCATGGTATCCATGGAGAGGATTTTATCATAGGGCCGCGGAGCGTTGAAGCCGAGGCAGGCCCGCTGCGTTGCGCCATTCGATTCGGGTTGCTACACTGCCGGTACGAACCCTGAGGGAGACGCGCGCCCATGAGACTGCGATCTGCCGCCGTGCCCGCGCTGCGTCCGCATACGATCGCGGTCGCCGCGCTCGCGGCGTGCGCCTGCGCGATGGCCGGCGAGACAGTGATGCTCGCGGGCCCCGAGTCGTACGCGGGCGAGAGCTACCGTTGGGCGGCGAAGGAACCGATCGAGGCCGCGCTCTCGCTCGCGCCGGGCGTCCCGCACACGCTCTACCTGCGCTGGGGCGCGAAGGGCGACGAGCGCGCGGGCACGGTGCGCGTCAACGGCCATGCGGCGACGATACGACACGGCGGCTACGACGGTTTTGACGAGGTCGCGCTGGACGTTCCCGGCGAGTGGGTGGCCGCCGCGCGGACCGTGGTGCGCATCGAGCGCCTGGCGGGCGGCGCGGGCCTCGCGCCGTTCGTGTCGGCCGTGCGGGCGGCGCGTCTCGAGGCGCGAACGGATCCGGCGCCGGGCGCCGTTGCCATCGAGGTGCAGGGCGAAGACCTCGAAGGACCATGGGCGATCCAGGCCAACATCGCCGGCTATCGAGGCCGCGGGTTCAGGGTCTCGAATGCCAGCGGCATCGCCGCGACGATTCTCAAGGGCGAGGTGACGCTTCCACGCGAGGGGCGCTACGCCGTCTGGGCGCGCGGCTACGAGGGCGATGGCGCCGACAGGAGCTTCGCCGTCGATCTCGGCGGCGCGAGCTTCGCGCCCACGCATCGCGGCCGTAGTGCGGGGAGGTTCTCGTGGCGGCGCGCGGGGCTCGCGACGCTCGGCGCCGGCGCGCACGCGCTCGCTGTCCGCGACGCGGGCGCGGGCTTCGAGGTCGTCGATGCCGTGCTCGTGACCTCCGACCTCGCGTTCGATCCGGACTTGACAGGGCGGCTCGAGGCGCGGCTCTTCGCCGCCGGGTCCGACGAGGATCCGCGCGCGCGCCTCGTCGCGGAGATCTCGGACGCGGCCGAGGCCGCCGACCGCGATGCGATGCGGCGCCTCGCCGATCCGGCGGCGTGCGATCGCGCCGCCGAGGAGCTGCGCGCGCGGCTGCGGAGCGCGCTCGGCCTCGAGCCGCTGCCGCCGCGCACTCCGCTCAATGCCGCGGTCCTGGGACGCGTCGAGCGCGACGGGTATTCGGTCGAAAGGCTCACCTTCGAGAGCAGGCCGGGCTTCGTCGTCACGGCCAACGTCTACGTCCCGGCCCGCCCGCCCGGCGCGGCCGAGCGTTTGCCGGCGGTGCTGTGCCCGGCGGGGCACTGGCAGCACGCGAAGGCGCAGCCGCAGGTGCAAGCCCGCTGCATCGGCCTCGCGAAGCTCGGCTTCATCGCGCTTGTCTACGATCCCTTCGGCCAGGGCGAGCGCAACGTGCCCGGCAACGGACACCGGGAATACTTCGCGTCCGTCCTCGCCGGCCGCAACAACATGTCCTACATGGTGTGGGACACCGTGCGCGCGCTGGATTACCTCCTCACGCGCGCCGATGTCGATCCGCGGCGGATCGGATGCACGGGCGCCTCGGGCGGCGGCCTCAACACGTTCTACGCCGCGGCGATCGACGAGCGCATCGCGGCCGCCTGTCCCGTCGTCTACGTGAGCCGGCTCCGGGAATTCCTCGAGACGGGGATCGATCACTGCCCGTGCAGCCACGTCAACGGCCTGGCGTCGTTCGCGGACGAGGGCACGGTGCTCGCCCTGATGGCGCCGCGGCCGGTGCTCATGATCGCCGCGACCGAGGATCCGATGTTCACGCCGAAGGGCGCGCGCGAGGCGCTGGCGCAGGCGCTGCCCGCGTTCCGGGCGCGCGGGGCCGGCGACCGCATCGCGGTTCTGGAGTTCCCGGGCGGACACGACTACTCGCGGCCGATGCGCGAGGCGCTCTACGGCTGGGCGCGCCGCTGCCTGCAAGACCAGGGCGACGGCGGTGCGTTTCCCGAGCCGGCGATGACGCTCGAGCCGGTCGACTCCCCGGCGCTCCGGTGTTTCCCCGAGGGCAAGGTGCCCGCAACGAGCGCGACCGTGCGCTCGCTGTCGCGAGCCGAGGCCGAGCGCCTGATCGCGCTTCTGCCCGAGCCGGAGAAGGCCGTTTCGGCGCCGCTTCTGCGGGCGCTCGGGTGGCGGACGCCGAGCGCGGCGGCGCTGGAGCCCTTCGACTCGGCGCTCGCGCGCCTGTGCCGGGCGGTGTGCGGCGAGGCCGGCTTTACGTCCTTGCGCGTGCGCGCGGAGCCGCTCGGAAGTTTCGGGTGCCTGCGAAACTCCGTCGAGGACGCGCGCGCGGTCGCGGTCGTGCCGCTTCTTGCGGGCGCCGGCGCGTCGAGCGCCGGCGAGAAGGCTTTCGCCAAGCTCCTCGCCGAGCGGGGCATCGAAACGGTGTTCCTGGACATGTCGGCCAGCGAAGGCGCCGCCCACAAGCTCGTCACCGATGCGCTGCTCGGCGGCCGGCCGCTCGCCGTGCGCCGCGCGGAGGCACTCGTCGCCGCGGCGCGCGCGCTCGATGCGGAGCGCGGGGCGCGCGTGCCCGTGATCGCCTGCGCGCAGGGGCTCGACGAGGCGCTCGTCGTCCTGCTTGCCCAGGCGTGCGAGAGGCCGTTCGCCGGCATCGTGTGCCGGGGGCTTCCGGACAGCCTGGGCGCGGCGTTCGATGACGGGTTCTCGCCGAGCTCGAGCGTGTGGCGGCTACTCGAAGCGGCGGACCTTCCCACGCTGCGCGCGCTTGCCGGCGTTCCCGTCGCGGTCCTGCCGGCCGAGGCGGCGGCGGAGCGGGTCGCCGAGGAGGCGGGCGCGCTCGCAGGCACGCGCTGAACTTCGAGCTGTGAACGAGGACGCAACGGAGGAACTTATGCGAACCCCAGCGACAGCAACGCGAATGCTCCGCGTCGTGCTCCCGGCAATGCTCGCATCGATCGGACTTCTCGGGGGCGATGCAACGCCATCCGCGATCCGCATCGCGCCGCTCGACGGGCAGTGCGAGGTCCTGAAGGCCGTCGAGCTCGCGATCGAGGGCGTGCCCGCCGGGGCGAATCCGTACGATCCGGACGCGATCGCGGTCGATCTGGAGGCCGTGCCGCCCGCGGGGGCGCCGATCCGGCTGCCGGCCTTCTGGTTCCAGGATTTCGATCGCTCGCTCGCGGGGAATCGCGAGGCGCTCAAGCCGCGCGGCGATGCAGGCTGGCGCGCGCGGTACGTGCCGCTCGTGCCGGGGCGGCATCGGCTCGTCGTCTCCGTCGCGCTCGCCGGAAAACCCGCCGGGCGCGCCGAAGCGGCAATCGATGCGGCGCCGGCAACGCGTCCCGGCTTCGTGCGCGTCGAGGAGAAGGGCACGCGCTACTTCAGGCTCGACGACGGGACGCCGCTCTTCCTGAACGGCCTGTGCGCCTGCTGGCACGGGAGCCGCGGGTCGTACGACTACGACGACTGGCTGGAGGCCTACCGCGAGAACGGCATCAACTACATCCGGCTGTGGATGTGGCCGGAGGCCTTCGGGATCGAGTGGGACCGCGGCGACCGCCTCCGGTATCGCCTCGACCGGGCCTGGGTGCTCGATCGCGTGCTCTCCGAGGCGCGCGCGCGCGGCGTCTACGTGATGCTGTGCTTCGACTACCACGGCATGTTCGAGGAGAAGCCGGACTACTGGGGCGGCAACAACCGCTGGCCCGGGCACCCGTACAACGCCGCGAACGGCGGGCCGTGCGCGAACCAGAACGAGTTCTTCACGCACCCCGAGGCGCGGAAGCTCTACGAGAAGCGCCTGAGGTACACCGTGGCGCGCTGGACGGCCTTCACGAACATCCTCGCGTGGGAGTTCTTCAACGAGATCGACAACGTCTACAAGTACCTGCAGCACGATGACGTCGTCGCATGGCATCGCGACATGGCGCGGCGGTTGCGGGCACGGGATCCCTATCGCCATCTCATCACGTCGAGCTTCACCGGCTGCAGCGAGCGCGACGGGCTGTTCGAGCTTCCGGAGATGGACTTCTCGCAGTACCACTCGTACAACGAGAAGCACCCGGCCGCCATGACGGCGCAGAAGGCGGCCAAGTTCTTCGCGCGCGACGGCAAGCCGTTCTTCGTGAGCGAGTACGGCACGGACTGGCGCGGCTGGAAGCCCGATCAGGACCCGCATCTCCGGGCGCTCCACCAGGCGGTCTGGAGCGGGGCCTTCACCGGAGCCGCGGGCACGGGCATGACCTGGTGGTGGGAGAGCATTCATTCCCAGAACCTGTACGTCCACTGGTCGGCGCTCGCGGCGTTTCTCAAGGGCTCGGCCATTGGCGACCCGGCCATGAAGCCCATCGCGTTCCAGGAGGCCGAGGGCGCGAAGGCGCGAGCGTTCGGCGTCGCGACGCCCCGCCGCGCGCTCGTGTGGCTGCTCGATGCGGCGTACGACTGGCCGAACGGCGCGATGGACAAGGACCCCGCGCCGTGCACGGGCGCCGCGGCGACGTTCTCGGGTCTGGCCGATGGCGCGTACCGCGTGGAATGGTGGGATACGCACGAGGGGAAGCCGGTCCTGGCGCAGGACGCGAAGGTCGACGCCGGGCGCCTGACGCTCGCCCCGCCGCCCTTCCGCCTCGACATCGCGGCGCGCGTCGAGCCGCGATGAGGCGCGGAAGGCGCGCGGCGGCACTGGAGCGCCGCCCGGAAACGGCCGATATCACGATCGGGGAAGGCTCGGCCGCATCGGCCCCATCGGCCCCAAGGAGATGACATGAAGCTGACGTTCTACGGCGCGGCGCGCACGGTGACGGGATCGGCGCACCTTCTGGAGGTGAACGGACACAGCGTCCTCTTCGACTGCGGCCTTCACCAGGGCAAGCGCAAGGAGGCCTTCGAGCGCAATCGCAACCTTCAGATCCCCGCCGACACGCTCGATGCCGTGCTCCTGTCCCACGCCCACATCGACCACAGCGGCAACCTGCCGACGCTCGTCAAGCGCGGCTTCCGCGGCACGATCTACGCGACGAGCGCGACGTGCGATCTGTGCTCGATCATGCTGCCCGATTCCGGCCACCTGCACGAGCAGGACGTCGAGTTCGTCAACAAGAAGCGCGCGCGGCTCGGCAAGACCCCGTTCGAGCCGCTCTACACGGTCGATGAAGCCAAGGCCGTGATCCCGTACTTCCAGGACGTCTCGTACGAGGAGCCCTTCAAGGTCGACGAGCGCACGGAGGTCGTCTACCATGACGCGGGCCACATCCTCGGCGCCGCCATGATCGAGGTCAGGGTCGACGGCGGCGCCGGTGCGCGCCGGATCGTCTACTCGGGCGACGTGGGGCGGGCCGCACAGCCGATCCTGCGCGACCCGTGGCCGCTCTCGCCGAACGACGTCCTCATCATGGAGACGACGTACGGCGGCCGCCGCCACGAGGGCGCGCAGCGGATCGAGGAAAAGCTCCTGCCGATCCTCAGGAAGGCCGTGGCGCAGCGCGGCAAGATCGTGATCCCGTCGTTCAGCGTCGGCAGGACGCAGCATCTGGTCTACATTCTCCACACTCTCTGGAAGAACGGCGAGCTGCCGCCCATGCCGGTCTACGTCGATTCGCCGCTCTCGGTCAACGCGACCGAGGTCTTCAGGCGCCACCCGGAATGCTACGACGAGGAGACGCTCGCGCTCCTCGCGCGCCGGGAGGACCCGTTCGGATTCGCGCGCCTCGCCTACGTGCGCGACATCCAGGAGTCCAAGGCGCTCAACGACCGGCCGGGCCCCATGGTCATCATCTCGGCCTCGGGAATGTGCGAAGGCGGCCGCGTGCTCCATCACCTGGCGCACGCGATCGGCGATGCGCGCAACACGATCCTCATCATCGGTTTCCAGGCCGAGCACACGCTCGGCCGCCAGCTCGTCGAGAAGCGGCCCGAGGTCAAGATCTACGGCGAGCGGCACACGGTCAGGGCGGCGGTCGAGACGATCAACGCATTCTCGGCGCACGCCGACCAGCAGGAACTGCTCGACTGGATGGCGGGCGCCATGGGACGGCTCGGCATGGTCTTTCTCGTCCACGGCGAGGAGACCCAGTCGGTCGCGTTCCTGAACGAGCTGACCGCGCGCGGCGTGAAGAACGTGATCATCCCGCACGAGGGGCAGACCTGGGACCTGTGAGGGCGCCGCGCCGGCCCGCTATCGTTCCTTCGCCCGGGCGCGCCCGAACAGCTCCTCGAACGTCACGCACGCCCCGCGGTCGGCGGCTTCCCGCACGAGCAGCGCGACGAGCACCGAGTCGCGGCCGTTGACGGCGTTGCTGAACGGCGTCTTGCCGCTCCGGATGCACTCGAAGAGATCGGCGTGGGCAAGCTTCGTCGGGTCGCCCCCGTCGGCGGGAAGCTGCTCGGCGGCCCTGCCGGCGTCCGTGTAGTTGACGATGCCCTTCTCCAGGTCGATGCCGCCCTTCCGCCCGAGCACCTGGTGGCGCACCCCGTCGAACACGCCGCCCTTGGGTCTGAGCCACGAGTGCTGCCAGTTGACGATGACCCCGCCTGGGTACTTGAGGAGCGCCGCGTAGTAGTCGGTGACGTCGCGGCCGGGCTCGCCGTCCGTGAAGACGTCCTTCCGCCCCCAGCCGAACGCGGCGGCCGCGGTCCCCTTGAAGAGCCAGTTCATGAGGTCGAAGAAGTGGACGGCCTGCTCGACGGCCCAGTCGCCCGAGCGCGCGCGCGTGGACTGCCAGCCGCGCAGGGGGCCGAATGAGGCGAGGTAGGCGCTGTGCATCTCCATGACCTCGCCGAGGTCGCCGGCATGGATCCGGCGCACACCCTCGCGGTTGCGCGGGCTGTAGCGCCCCTGGAAACCGACCAGCAGATGGTTCTTCGACTTCTCGGCGGCGGCGACGACGGCATCGCATTCCTCGGGCGTGATGCACATGGGCTTCTCGCCGTAGAGGTCCTTCCCCGCGGCGAGCGTGTCGAGGTACTGCCGCGCGTGGCAGTCGGGCGGCGTCGCGTTGACGACGGAGTCCAGGTCCGCGCGCTCCAAGAGCTTGCGGTAGTCGTCGTAGGCGGCCGGCTTCTCCCGGCCCGCCTGGACGAGGGCGCTCTGCGCCCGCGCGCACGCCTCCTCGCGGATGTCGCATACTGCGGCCACGTCGACGAACGGGAACGACATCACCGTCCGCAGGTGGTGGCTGCCGCGGCCGCCGATCCCGACGAAGCCCACGCGGATGCGGTCCTCGTTGCCCCGGGCGCGGATGCGCGCGAAGGACCCGAACGCGGCCGCGGCGGCGCCGGCACGGAAGAACGATCGTCGTGGCAGGTGCATGCGAACCTCCTCTCGTTTGTCGTGTCGGGCTCATTCTACGCGTGAGGGGGAGACAGAACAAGATCGTGCCCATCCTGTAGGCGGCACTTGCAGCCGGACGCCGCGCCGACGACAATGAACCGGTGCGAAGCACGTACGACAGGCGAAAGGAGGCCCCATGCACGCACTCTCGAAGTTGACATCGCTCGCTGCCATCACGCTCGTTCTCGCGCTCGGCTGCGCCGCGCCGGTTGCGGCCGGCGAGGAGGCCGCCTGGCAGGCCTTGTGCGACGGGAAGACTCTGAACGGCTGGATTCAGCGCGGCGGCAAGGCCCTGTACACGGTCGAGGACGGCGTCATCGTGGGGACATCGGTCGCCAAGACGCCGAACAGCTTCCTCTGCACCGAGCGCAGCTACGGGGACTTCATCCTCGAGCTCGAGCTGAAGGTCGATCCGAGCTTGAACTCCGGAATCCAGATCCGGAGCGAGAGCCGCCACGACTACCAGAACTGGCGCGTCCACGGGTACCAGGTCGAGATCGACCCGTCGGCGCGCGCGTGGAGCGGCGGGATCTACGACGAGGCGCGGCGCGGCTGGCTCGCCGACCTCTCGAAGAACGAGGCGGGGCGGAAGGCCTTCAAGGTCGATGACTGGAACGCGTATCGCGTCGTCGCGATCGGCGACTCGATCAAGACGTGGGTGAACGGCGTCCCGGCGGCGGACCTCGTCGACTCCAAGACCCTTGTCGGATTCATTGCCCTCCAGGTGCACTCGACGGACAAGCCGGGGACGAAGGTCATGTGGCGCAACATTCGAATCCAGGATCTCGGGCGCCACCGCTGGCAGCGGCTCTTCGACGGCGCGTCGCTCGCCGGCTGGCACACGCTGCCGGGCGGCGCGTGGGAAGCCAAGGACGGCGCGATCTTCGCGACGAGCCCCGCGAGCGAGGGGCGGCACGGGCTTCTTGTCACCGACCGGCGCTTCGGCGATTTCACGGCGCGCCTCTCCTTCCGGTGCGCGAAGGGCAACAGCGGCTTTTACTTCCGCGCCGACGAGGTCAAGGACGCGGTCGGCGTCAACGGCTTTCAGGCCGAGATCGACGCCACGAACGATGTGGGCGGGTTGTACGAGACGGGCGGCCGCGCGTGGGTGTCGCAGCCGGCGCCCGACCAGGTCAAGAAGTGGTTCAAGCCGCAGGAGTGGAACGAGATGACCGTCTCGGCGCACGGCCGGCGGATCGCCGTCCACGTGAACGGCCACAGAACGGCCGAGCTTGTCGACGACCCCGGGAGGATCGAGGGACACCTCGCGCTCCAGCTTCACGGCGGCATGGACATGGACGTCGCCTTCAAGGACATCGAGATTCTCGTCCCCGAGAAGGACTCCGCCGCCGTGTCTCCCTTCAACGGGAAGGACATCGCGAACTGGACCGCGCGCCCGGAAGGCGGCAAGAAGAGCGCGTGGTCGGTCGGTGTCGCGAAGGTGTCGCCCGACAATCCCGCGCTACTCGTCGCCGCGCCCGGCGCGGGCGAACTCGTCAACGCGCCGCCCGCGTTCGGCGCGGGCCTGGACCTCTACAGCGGGGAGAAGTACGGCGACATGCGCCTGGAGCTCGAGCTCATGGTGCCCCAGGGCTCGAACTCGGGGATCTACGTCATGGGCGAGTACGAGGTCCAGGTGCTCGACAGCTTCGGCCGCGAGAAGATGTCGCCGGCCGACATCGGCGCGATCTACGGCGCGGCGCCGCCGCCGATCAACGCGTCGCGGGCGCCGGGCGAATGGCAGCGCTTCGTCATCGAGTTCCGGGCGCCGATCTTCGACGCCGCGGGGAAGAAGGTGCGGAACGCCGAGTTTCTCCTGGTCGAGCTCAACGGGCACGCGCTGCACTGCAACCTCTCGATGCCCGGCGCGACGCCGGGCGGCGTCGCCGGCAAGGAAGCGCCGGCGGGCCCGCTGATGTTCCAGGGCAACCACGGGCCGGTCGCCTACCGCGCGATCAAGGTGTGGCCGCGGTAACGGCACGCCGCGGCATCGCGTTCCCGTTTCTCGGCCTGTCGCGAAGGCGCGGCCTGCCGCAAAGGAGGATGAGATGGTGACGACGTTTGCCGTTCTGACGTGGCTGTCGGCCGGGGCCGCGCCCGAGCAGGATCCCGCGCCGAAGGTCGAGGGCTACGCGAAGGAAAGGGTGCGCGAGAAGCTCGACCGCGGCCTGGTCGCCGTCAGGCTCGACGGCGGCGGCGTCTACCTGAGCTGGCGGCTCTTCGCGCGCGACCCGGCGGGCCTCGCCTTCAACGTTTACCGGAAGACCGAGGTCGACCCGCGCGGCGCCAAGATCAACGCCGAGCCGCTCCGCGGGGCGACGTCGTGCTTGGACACGCCGCCCGCCGGAGCCGCGGGGCTCTCGTACGCCCTCGCGACGGTTCTGGACGGCCGCGAGGAGTCGTGTCCCGGTGCGCCGGCGTTCGCGGCGTCGGCGGGGCTCAAGAACGCGGGCTGCGTCACGCTCCGCCTCCAGGGCGGGCACACCTTCCAGAAAGCGGGTATCGCGGACCTGGACGGCGACGGGCGCCTGGACTTCGTCCTCAAGCAGCCCGACGACAACATCGATCCCTACGTCAAGTACTGGACGCGCAGCCCCGACACGTACAAGCTCGAGGCGTACGCCCACGACGGGCGCTTTCTCTGGCGCCACGACCTGGGGTGGGCGATCGAGCGCGGCATCTGGTACTCGCCCTACCTCGTCTACGATCTGGATGGCGACGGCAGGGCGGAGGTCGCCGTGAAGACCGGCGAGGGCGATCCGCGCGATCCGGACGGCAAGGTCACGCAAGGGCCGGAATACCTCACGATTCTGGATGGGCGCACGGGCGCGCCCGTGACGCGCATCGACTGGATTCCGCGGGCGAAGTTCACGGGCGAAAGCGGGTACAACTACGCCTCTCGCAACCAGCTTCACGTCGCGTATCTCGACGGCAAGACCCCGTGCTTGATCGTCCATCGCGGCACGTACAACGTGATGTTCGCGACGGCATACGAGTACCGCGGCGGCGCGCTCAGGGAGCTCTGGCGCTGGTCCAACGAGGGCGCGGGGCGGCAGTGCCAGGGCCAGGGTGCGCACTGGATGCACTGCGCCGACGTGGACGGCGACGGCCGCGACGAGGTCGTGCTGGGCTCGCTCGTTCTCGATGACGACGGCACGCTGCTCTGGACGACGGGGCTCGGGCACCCCGACCACTGCTACGCCGGCGACATCGATCCCGAGCTGCCGGGCCTGGAGATCTACTACGGCATCGAGCCGGGCCGCGACCGCAACACCATGTGCCTGGTCGAGGCGCGGACGGGGCGCATCATTTGGGGGCACGAGGGCAAGACCGCGCACATTCACTCCTCGGGCCTGTGCGGCGACATCGATGCCTCGCGGCCGGGCGCCGAGTGCTACAGCGGCGAGCGCGACTTCGCCGACAAGCGCTGGCTGCGCGACTGCAAGGGCAACGTGATCGGCACGCAGGATCTCGGCGGGCTCGCGCCGCGCAGCGCCTGTTTCGATGCCGATGCCCAGCGCGAGCTCATTCGCGGCAACCGCGTCATCGACTTCGGCGGGGCCGAGGTCGCCGCCGGCATCGAGGGGCGCGTCGTCGCCGTCGCGGACATCCTGGGCGACTGGCGCGAGGAGATCATCACGTCAGTGAAGGGCGAGCTCAGGATCTACACGACCGCGATTCCCGCGGCCGTCCGGCATCCGTGCCTGCTCGATGATCCGCTCTACCGGAGCGACGTGGCCGGCGCGGCGATGGGCTACTACCAGGTGCCGATGACGAGCTACGACCTGGAGCGGCGGATGGCGCGCTGAGCGGGCGGCGGCGCGGATGCGGCGCCCGCGCGCGGCGCTCACGGCTCGACCGCCGGCGGAAACACGGCCTTGACGGCCTCGAGGTAGCGCATGCCGTTGACGGTGTCGGGCTCCAGATAGCTCCCCTCGGTCCACTCGTTCCAGCAGTTGATGGTGAGGACGCGCGTCCCCGCGGGCCGGGCGCGCAGGCGCTCCCTCGTCAGCTCCAGCGCGCGCGCGAAGTTCTCGGGCGTGTTGTTGCCGATGGTGTTCGTGAAGGGGTAGCCCGAGTTGTCGAAGGGATCCTCCTGGGCGGCGCGCGGGCTCGAGTCCCAGCCCATGCTCGCGTTCGGGAAGTACGGCGCGCCGAACATCGCCCGGGCCTTCTCCCAGTACTCGAAGTACGCGTCGCGGACGGCGTTGTAGTCGGTCACCTGCTCGGGCAGGGGCACGTGGTGCACCCACACGTACGACGTGACCGAGTCGAAGCCCAGGTCGCGCACGAGGGCCGCCGCATCGGCAGGCTTCTTCTCCTCGGGCAGGATCGGTTGGCCCCACACGACGGCGTTGAGATGCAGGCCGGGCAGCCCCGCGTCGCGCGCTTTGGCACGGAACGCGTCGAGCGCCGCGCGCGTCGCCGCGGCCGAGCCGAAGTTCTCCAGAAGCGTGGTCAGGTCGTAGAACGAGAAGTAGGGCCGGCCGTCGATGCGCCAGTACGACGCGTGGGAGAAGTAGCGCGCGATGACGAGGTCGCAGATCGTCGCGAAGGTCTCGGGCGTCACCTTGCCTGGGTAGACGACCTCGTACGGCGTGCCGCGCCGGTAGGGGTGGATCTCCCACCAGTCGTGGTTGGCCCACATGAGCGCGAACTTGATGCGGCCGTTGTTGGGCGCCGCGAGGAATCCCCGATCGATGGGACGGTCGAGGAACGGGCCGTCGTCGTAGTAGTACCAGTCGAAGATGAAGGCATCGATGCCGTGGTCGGCCGCCGCGTCGATCTTCCGCGCCATGGCGCTCGGGTCCGACTCGTCCTCGTACCCCCAGAGCGGAACTTTCGGCTGCGCGTGCCCGGGGAAGCGCGGCCTGGCGTTCTTGACGAGCTCCCATTCCGACCAGTCCTTGCCCTTGCGCTTTGCGTTGCGCGGATCGCCGGGGTGGTAGTTGCCGAAGTAGTAGCACGCGACCGTCACGGGGCGCGGCGGCGCGGCCGCGGGCTGCGTCCAGAACGCCATCATGATCTTCGCGAGGATCTGCTCGCCGTGCTCGTTGGCGTGGACGGCGTCGCGGTAGAAGAGATGCGGGTGCAGCTTCGAGGAGCGGATGTACTCGGCCCATGGCGATGTCATGTCGAGGAATGCGCAACGCTCCTCGGCGGCGAGCTTCGCGAGCGCCGCGCCGTACGCGCCGGTGCCCGAGTGCGGAGCCTTGGCGAGCGCCTCGGCGTCGCGGGGATCGACCGCGCCGAAGGCGCCCGTCCCGAGCAGGATCTCGACCGCCGGGAGCGCGGCCCGCAACTGGCCGATGACCGCGCGAATGCTCTCGGTGTCCTTCTGGCTGATGCCGCCGATGAAGACGAGGTCGGGCGCGCGCGGCACGACCTCGGCCGCGATCCGCCCCGCTTCCTTGTAGTGCTGGCAGCCGCCGCCTCCGCGCACGTACACCGTGGCCGCGATGGCGGCCTTCGGATACGCCTCCCCGAGCTTCGCCACCCAGCCCGAGCGCATCGTGTCGTTGACAATGCTGTCGCCGAGCGCCAGCAGCCGCAGCTCGCCGCCCTCGGTCAGGATGCGGCGCGTGCGCGCGAGGTGCGCCCAGTCGTTCGGCGGCGGCGTGAAGCTGCCGGCCGGCATCTCCGCCTGGATCGCCGCGATCTGGGCGAGCGAACGCTCGGGCGTCCGGAAGATGTAGTAGCCGTCCTCCGTGGCCTCGTTGCGGCCCGCGGGGCGGTCCGGCGGGTGCTTCGCGGGCAGGGCGCCCTCCTTGGGGAATCGCACCGGCGAGTCGGCCGCCATGTCCGCGGCGCCGGCGGCGGCGAGAAGAAGAACCTGCAGGACGACGGTCAAGCGCATGGGGGGCTCCTTTCGCTGCGCGTGCGATCGCGGCGTGCCGCGCGACGGGCGCGCACCGGCATTCAGTATAGCATTCGCCCGGTGCGTTCCGAATGCCGGCGGCGCCCGGCGCGCGGCCGTGTTGACCGCCGTTCCGGCGCCAAGTACCATCCCGTGCCGTGGAAAGGAACGGACGTGCGACTACGCTGCCCGCAGTGCGGTAACGGATACGAGGCGACGGCCGAGGGGCGGCAGGGCTGCCCTTCTTGCGGCCGGAACCTGTTCGTGCCGGCTGGCTACGCGGTCACGCCGCTCGACGGCGCGAGCGGCTACAACCCGGGAACCGACTTCGACGCCGTGCTCGATCGCGCCGAGAAGGAAGGCTGGGAGGCGGCGGTTCGCGGCCGCCGGGACCTCGCCGAGTGGACGCTTGCGGCGGGGCGGGCCGGCGGCCTGTATCTCACGAGGATCGGCAGGGCATCGATCGTTCTGGATTACGGCTGCGGTTTCGGCAGCCTCTCGATCGCCGCGGCGGCGGCGGCCCGAGAAGTCGCGGCAGTTGACGCGGCCGGCCCGTTCATACGCGGCACGGCGATCCGGACGAGGCAGGGCGGCATTGCCAACGTGCTGCCCGTGCAGTCGGACTACCCGCACCTCCCGTTCTTCGACGAGACCTTCGACCTCGTGATCGTGAACGGGGTCCTGGAGTACATCCCGTGCCAGCGTCCCGACCGGCCGCCGATGGAGACGGTGCGCGCGTGCATCGCGGCGCTGACGCGGGTCCTCAAGCCGGGCGGCCAGCTCTACCTCGCGATCGAGAACCGGTTCGGTATCAACTACCTGCTGGGGGCGAAGGACGAGCACAGCGGGCTGCGCTTCGCCACGGTGCTGCCGCGGCCGCTCGCGGATCTGTACAGCCGCATCAGGAACAAGCGGCCGTATCTGACCTGGACTCACTCGCACCGTGCGCTGCGGCGGATGTTCGCGGAGGCCGGCTACGCTGATGCGCGGCTGTACGCAGCGTTTCCCGACTACCGGTTTCCCGCGCACCTGGTGAGCCTCGCCGATACCAACCTGCTCGATTTCTTCGCGCGGCGCTCGCGCCCGAACGCGGGCTCTCTGAAGCGACGGATGGCGGCGGCCGCGGCGCGCGCGGCGGCATGTGCCGGCGTGATGAAACTGCCCGTGTGGAAGACGCTGGTTCCGTGTTTCGCCTGCGTGTTCACGCGGGAGGCGGACGGGGGCGGCGCGCGCCCGGCCTGGCTCGACCGGCAGGACGCATCGCCTGCAGAACTCTACCTGAAGAGCAGCCGCGGAAGCCTCTCGGCGCTGCTTTTCCAGCGCGGCGCGCGACGGCCTCGCACGGTTGTGCGCTTCACCGATGGGAGCAGAGCCGCCGCGGCGGAGGCCGCGCTGCTCGATCACTTCGAGCGCCGCCCCGGCCGGGCGATCGAGCGCTGGGTGCTGCGCCCGTACGCGCGGACCGACTCGCCGGCCGGCAAGGCCCTGTACTACGAGTGGCAGCCATCGCGCGGCAGGAAGCCCTCGCGCGCGGATGCGGAAGCCTTCGTCGAGGCGCTCTCCGCGGTCGATATCCCGCCGTTGCTTGACACCGATGCGCACGATCGGTTCGTGGCCGAGAAGCTCGGCGGATTGAAGGGCCGCGGTCCGGAGTGGGCGGCCAGGCACCTGGCGTGGGTCGAGCGCTGCGAGAAGGAGGGGCGTTTCAAGATCGTCCACGGCGACCTTCATGCCGGCAACTTCGTATGGACGGGCGGAGGCTTCGCCGTCATCGACTGGGAGTACGCGCATCGAGGAACGCCGTGCGAGGACCTCGTCCTGTTCGCCGCCTGGGGCGGCCGGCGCGGGTCGGCCGCGCGGTTCGCATCGGCGGCGCGCGCCGCGGCCGGCGGCTTCGGAGGCCTCGCGGCGCGGCTCGGCCTGGAGAGGGAGGACATCGCCGCGGGTCTCATGGCGGTCGGGCTCAGGCTGATCCTGGAGGCGCGGATGACCGAGGATCAGCTCGATGACGCGCTCGCACGTTTCGACCGGGGTGCGATCGTGGGCGTGGTTGAGCGGAGATGATAAGATGGACTCCGGCTTCCCGGAGGATTCCGCGTGAGAAGCTGACCGCCGGGCATGATTGCCCAAGAGGTGCCTCATGGCCTTGACCATCACACTTGACCTGCCGGACGACGTGGAGAGGAAGCTCCGCGCGGAAACGCCCGACCTCGATGCCGACGTGCGCGACGCCTATGCGCTGGAGCTCTTTCGACGCGGGAAGCTCAGCCACCAGGAGCTTTCACAGATCTTGGGTATCGGGCGAGTCGAGACCGATGCCTACCTCAAGCGACACAAGGTTCTCGAAGGGTCGCTCACGATGGAAGACCTGGAGGCCGATCGCCGAACGCTCAGGCGGCTGTTCTCCGAAGGCCGATGATGATCGTCGTCGCCGACAGCTCCCCGCTGATCGTCCTCCTCGACATCGGGCACATCGACATCCTGCCCGAGCTCTTCACCCACGTCGTGATTCCGCCTGAAGTGGCCGCGGAGCTGACCCGATCCAACCGCCCGCATGTCGTGCGAGAGTTCATCGCGTCGGCCCCGCCGTGGCTCTCGGAGCGGGCCCCTGCGAGGGCCGAAGCCATCCCCGCGCTTCACGCCGCCGAGTGTGCCGCCATCAGCCTCGCGCGCGAGCTGAACGCCCATGTGCTGCTGATCGATGAAGTCCGCGGCCGCCGGGCAGCCGCGCAACGCCGCATACGGTTCACCGGCACCATCGGGGTCCTCGAATTGGCCGCGGAACGGGGGTTGCTCGACCTGAAGGACGCGTTCGAACGAATCAAGCAGACTGACTTCTGGATCTCGCACGATCTTCTCGACGAGCGGCTGAGACTCCATTCTCCCCGCGAGAAATCATGACGCTGACTGCCCGCGGTCACGCTGCCGCTCCACGCACCTATGTGGAGCGGGTTCACGCGGCCGTCAGCGCGGAATCTCCCTGAGGTAGCCGCCCAGTTCCTTGGAGTCCCTGAGCTTCTTGGGATCGACGGCGATCGCGAGCCTCTGGCCGCCGCGAACGACGATGAGCGTCTTCTCGGCGCCATCGGCGGCGGCGCCGCGGAGCGCGCGGAGTGCGTCCTCGTTCGCGAACTCCTCCCCATCGACGCCGATGATCATGTCGCCGGCCTGGAGGCCCGCGGCCGCGAGGTACCCGGTCTTGCTGCGAAGCTGCACGAAGTACGCGGTGTGCGGACTGGCCTCGAATCGGATCTCGTTCGGTCCGGGCAGCGTCACTCGCATCTCGCCGACGCCTTTCGATCCGTACGTCCTGACGACGTAGTCGCCGGGCGGAAGCCGCGTGAATTGGGTTCTCCCCTCGCCGTCGAGGCGGTGGCTGGAGCTCGCGGTCTCGCCGTCGACCGAAAGGCGTCCGAGGCTCAGGCGGGTGTCTGCGGCGGCATCTTCGCACGTCACGGTCAGCGGATAGAGCGGCGGCATCGGCACGGCGAGCGCGTTCTTGCCGGGCTTGAGCGTCACGGGGATGCGATCCCAGACGAGGCTCTGATGGCCTTCGGTGTTCACGGAGACCACGAGGTCGTACGCGCCGGGCTCGATCTTCTGGAAGGTCTGCCGTCCCTCCGCGTTGAGCTGCTCGAAACCGAAGGAAGAGCCGTAGTATCGCCCGTCCATGCCCTCGTCATCGCGCTGCTTCCTGAGCGAGAGGCTGATGGCGCCCTCCTGCCCGCTTCCCACGTAGCCCGAAATCGAGACCTCGAGCACGGCCGGCTCGCTGAACTGAATCGTCACCTCCGAGCTCTCGCCGGGACGATACTCGGCTTCTTTCTGACCGTAGCGGCTGGAATTCGCGACGATGTAGTAGTGCGCGTCCTCGCCGGCGCTCTCGTCCTGCTGGTTGATGACCGGATTGAGCACCCACGAGGAGCCGTCGGGCCGGCGGATGGACTCGCCGCCCCCGCCGCCGCTGCCCCCCTTCGACTGGTACCTGGTCGAGAGGTTGACGTCGCGAAGGACCTCGCCGTTCGGCCCGTACACCCAGACGATGGTGTACTCGCCGCGCTCGAGCGGGGGGACGACGAGATCCTTGAACACGGTCGAGTCCTTCACCTCGACGAGCTCGGCGGCGGCGATCGGCCCCTGATAGGTGCGGAGGTAGACGAGGGCATACGTGCCGGCGGCGAGGTCGGTGAACGAGAAGCTCGACGGCGCGTTGAATCCCGGCCCTTCGAACGAGAGCCTCCTGCCGCGCATGGATTCCTCGCGGATCTTCTGGATGCTCGGCAGCGACCCGTCGGGGGATCGCACGACCGTCACGTTGGGAGAGCGGATCTCCTCGCCCTTCGGGAAGATGAGCTTCCCCTTGATTCCGGGCCGACCCTTGAGCTGGAACGTGAGCGCCGGCGGCTGCACGCCTGCCGCGATCGCCACCTCCTGCGGGTCGGATCGATACTCCTCGCCCTCGGACATCTCTCCCTCGGTCGCGACGGCGCGCAGCGTGTAGGTGCCGGGGTGGATCTGGATCACGGGGTCATCGGCGACCCACTGCTCGCCGGAGCCGTAGCGGAAATTCTCCGAGCCCTGATCGTAGTTGATTGTCGCCTTCGCGGCGCGGCTGCCGTCGGGGAGGAGGACATTGACCGCGACCTCGACCAGCGGCCGCGCGACGAACTCGACCGTGCCGCCCGCCTTCACGTTGTGGACATTCTGCCCCTGCAGGGGCTGGAAGCTGTAGCCCTTCATGTAGGCCGCGACCGAATACGGGCTGTCGGCCAGGCGCTCGAGCACGAAGGCGCCGTCGGCCGCCGTGTGCGCCTCGACGGCCGTGACTTCCCGCTGCTTGTGGCTCTCGATCATCGCGTAGACCTGCCGCTCGATCTCCGCATCGCCCGGTTCGCGGTCCTTCTTGAAGCGCCTCGCGGGGCCCTCGTAGCGCCTCGTCTGGACGCCGCGCACGAGAACGCCGCCGACGGGCGCCCCGTCCTCGGTGCGAACGACCCCCGTTATGGCCCCCGACCCGGACGCGACGGCGGGCGCGGGGATGGACGCGAGGATCTTCGCCACCATCTCGTTCGCGCCTTCCGGGAGAGGGGAGTCCTCGGAGACCGCGGCGGCATCCTTGGCGGCCGGCTCGACCCGCGGCGCGGGTCGGGCAGCCGCGACCGGCTGCTCTCGGAAGCCCGCCGCCGGATCAAGTTCATTACCCGCGCGCGGCGGCGCGAGGAGCACCCCGAGAACGACGCCGAGGACGAAGAAGCAGAAGTTGAAGACGGCCGTGCGCACCATGGCGACCTCCCATCACACGCGAGCCACGCCTCTCAGACTCGCTCATGGGGCGGGCGTTGTCAAGGAATGAATCCGTGGCATCCGCGGGGCCGCGGCCGTTCGACCAGAACTCGGTCCTGTGGGGGTATCCCGTTGGCTCCAGGTACCCCAGCCGGTGGCAATGTACGGCCTGGGAAACTACCCCGGACACTGCGCGACATGGAAACGCGCTTCGCTACCGACGACGCCTGTCGCCGCCGTCTTGCGCAGTTCCGCCGGCCGAGGGGGTGCGCATGCATGACCGAGACAGGAGCAGCGCGCAGGCCGGGAGGATCATGGTCAGGTACCGCGCACGCTTGCTGGTGAAGCAGGAGAGCAGCAGGAATCCGCCCGCCATCCAGCACAGGAGCCGGAGGTTGGCGCGCAGGCGCCGAGCGCCCGCGACGCGTGTGGTAAAGAAACTCAGCCGAACCCGAAGTCCGACGCTGCCAGGCTCTTGCGTGAACGGTGTCGCTTCGATTTCGGCCGACGCGGTGGCGCCCGTACCCGTGTGGATCGGATGCGGCGGCCTTCAAGGAGCGCGAGGCGGGTTCTGTGTCAACCGGCCGAGATCTGGATGGCGATGGAGGGCGCAACTACAATGCAGGCGGTTCGTTATGCATCGGCTGGGTTTCCCTACCATACGCGTGTGGATGAAGCGAAGAGGGGTCTCCGCGAGCTCGATCCGGGCGATCCCGGGCAGGTCGCACAGGAGATGGGCCGCCACCGCCGCGTCGGCCTCCAGGCGCCCCTCGTAGAGCATGCGCGATGGGTACTCCATGATCGCGCGATGCATGCGGTACTGCGTCGTGAGAAGACGGGTCAGCGCCGGGCCGGCGCGCGCCATCAGCCGGTCGAAGAGCGTCACGCCCGGGCTCCCGCGCTCGGCCTCGCGCGAGATGATCGTCGGCGGCAACTGGCGGTGATCGCCCGCCAGGACGACGCGATGCGACTTCAGGATCGGGATCCAGCAGGCGGGATCGAGCGCCTGGGCGGCCTCGTCGATGACCGCTAGATCGGACTCCCGCCGCGCGAGAACCGCGTCATCGGCGCCGGCGCAGGTCCGGGCTCGCCCGCGGCGTTTCAGGAGCTCCCGCGTAGTTGTTTGACTGCCGAGGAGTACCCGATTATGATGCCGGACGATGACAACGCCAACGAGATCCTCTATCGCCTCGGGGGGAGCAGGGAAGCCGCACAGAAGATGCCATGCGTGGGGCCGAATATCGTGTCCTACGATCGACGCAGGTCGGCGGGGGGACACGACAGACATACCGGTACTCCCGAACAAAGGCACAGACAATCCTCTTTTCTGGCAAAGGAGCGGAATAAGAATGGAGAAGCTCGCGTGGGTATTCGCGTCACTTGTCCTGGTCGCCTGTTCATGCTTGTCGCAAGAGTCTTCCGATAGCATCACCATACCGAGTGAGTTGAGTGGCATCAATGCGGACGTAGACGGTGACGGCAAAGCGACATACGCCGACAAGTTGGCTCTTGCCCTCTGGCGCCTCCAGGGAGGAGATCTGGGCCGCGCACTAGCCGCAGCGAAGCTCAGAAGCGATGGAGTCGTGGACTTCTCGCCCTTCTTCTCGGACAGAGCGAACTTCCCTACTTGTCAGACGTATAAGCCGGCCCACATGCCTGTCGGAATGGAGCAGCAAGAATCCGCTGCCGCCAAGTCAATCTCTCCTCGCGTACCGCACGTAAAGAGGCCATTGTCCGTCACCGATGGCTATCGCCATAGTGTGACGGTGAAATTCACCGACGATTCGCGTGTTCGCATCGGCCCAGGCAATGAACTGCGCTCGAATACCGAGGCGGATGTCTCGGCGGCAAATCTACTTGCACGGCAGTATGGATTCAGCTTATCGAGCGTGTTCTCCGCCCCTGACGAGAAACTAGAGGAGGCTGAAGCAGCGTGCGCGGCGAAAACGGGCGTGAGTTGGCCTGATCTGGGGGGGTTCATGTATGTCCTCACCGACAACGAGATAAACGAGAGATTGATCGCGATCGGTAACGCGTTGCAGGACCTTGCATTCGTTGAGTACGTCGAAATCACTCCGGTATGCGATATCCTCCCCGGAGACATCGGGGAAGACACGCCTGATCTCGAGCAATACTTGTGGGCCAGCCCTTCGATGTTTGATCCCGATCCCGGCATGTGGTTTAACGCCCTACGTGCATACTTCGGCACCGTCTACCTATTCGAGGGCAAAGGTCGCGGGGTTGACGTTTATGACGTCGAATGCGCGTGGCGAACGAGCCATGAGGATCTCCAGGCATTAACATGGACGACGGAGTCCGGGCAGATCCCGCACTCAAGCGTCCTGCAGAACGTCGACTTCATTGACCATGGTACAGCCGTTTTGGGCATCATTGCAGCGGACGAAGATCTCGAATGGGCCACGGGACTCAGGGGGCTTGCATCTGAGGTTGACGCACACCTGTATCCGACTTTCCGCGGGTCACGGACCTGATTTCGGCCCCCAGTCGGGGGCTTGCATCTGAGGTTGACGCACACCTGTATCCCGTGTTAACCGTATCTTCATACCCAAATTATAGGCACGCAGCCGCCATTGGCCAGGCGTGGTTAGATTCACAGCCTGGGGATGTTATTCTGATCGAATTCCAGGCGTCAGACTACTCAGGGGAATTCAGAACGGGCCCCGGAGAGTTCGCTGCCCACTCAGTGTGGCTGGTGATCCGCAATGCAGTTTTGAACAATCGAATTGTGGTGGAGGCAGGAGGCAACGGCAACTGCAACACTGAAGCCCAGGGAAACATCGACTGGTGGTGGAACAATTGGGAAGGCCGAAACGGCCCTGCGGGTGCGATTATTGTTGGCGCCGGCACCAAGGATACGAACCATGCTCGCTGGACGGGGACTCCCGTGTCCGTAGTTGGAAGTGCATATGGCAAGCATGTGGACGTCCAGGGCTGGGGAACCGGCGTCGTGACCTTGGGAGGAAACGGAGACGCGTGGCCCAGCGAGGGCAACCCGGCCTTTGGAGACCCAGACCAGAAATACACGAAGACCTTCGGAGGAACGAGTGCGGCGGCAGCTCAGGTGGCCGCAGCGTGTGCCTGTCTCCAGAGTCTTTCCGAGAGGATTCTCTGTCGACGCCTTACTCCGTCCGAGATGCGTGAGGTGCTCGTTGAGAACTCTCAGGGTCTGTCCTCTGGTGCAGCCCTGACGTGGTACGCCCCCGTTGGGCACGACCACCTGCCGCCCGCATTCCCTGACTGTCGATGGCGGTTAGAAACTGANNTCCCTGACCTCTATGCAGCGATAGAGTACCTTCAGGGAATGCCCTCCAATTGCGCCGCGAACTTCAGACGTGGCGATGTGAACAACGATGGAATACTGAACATCGCCGATGCCGTTACGATTCTTGGCTACCTATTCGGCGGACAGGAGGCTCCCCCTTGTATGGAAGCCGCGGATGTCCACGATGACGGACAGGTGAATATCGCCGACGGCGTCGACCTCCTTGGCTACTTCTTCTCCGGCGGAGAACCACCGTCTGCGCCCTTCCCGGACTGTGGTCCCCTACCGCCACAGTCCTCGAATCTGGGCTGTTTTGAGAGTATCTGCGCCCAGTAATGAGTACAAAGAGGGTTCGTCATCGGAATCTGTGGGTGGTTCTGNNCCGGAACGAGGCGCTCGGGCGGGCTGAATCCGTTCCCGCCGCCACGCCCGCTGTCTGGGCGAGGCGCGACGGCGGGAACGGATTCCAGGCGCACTTGTTTCGTCGGGGCCACGCCCCCCAAGCCGTTTATCGGCAGGAGGTCACAACAGGGCGCGTGCCGCGCCCACCCACAGATTCCGATGAGGAGGCAAAGAGAAGGCCTTTAAGGCCTGAGCAGTCCGCAGATGTAAGCCCCTGAATTAGAGCACTTCTGCCACGGGAGCACCCGTCGGGGGCGCCCGTGGCAGAAGCCCGCTTGCGTCAGCCCGGGATGCGGTCGCACGCCCAAGTGGCTGCTCCTATCGCCGGCGGCATGTAGGGGGAACTGCCGCAAACCGGATGTCTGCGCAGAGAATCGGAGAGGCAGAACAACCCAACTCATGCCTCATTACGTGCTCTTTTGTCTACGGTACATAAGTGGTAGACTTATCCATGGAGGACGCTACTGTGAGACTGCGATTAGCGTTCATCTCGATCTCTTGCTTGAGCTATGGCTTTGCCGCCACGATCCGCGTGCCCGGGGATTTGCCGACTATCCGTGAAGCAGTCGATGCCGCCGCTTCCGGGGACTGCGTGCTCGTTGCGCCCGGGGAATATCTGATCGGTGACCCGATCGACTTCAACCATCACCACGATCCCGAGAATCCTGAAAGTCCGGCGTTGAAGGACATTGCCCTTGTCGCCGAGGATGGTCCCGCCAACACCGCCCTTCGAAAAGTGCCGATCCTGGGGAGTGTGCTCAATTTTCACCACGGTGAGTCCAGGGCCTCGCTGGTCGAGGGGTTCACGATTGACAACGGGCACGGCGACGTGGTGGACATGTGGGAGACGATCCAAGAAGTGCTGGAACGCGGCTTCGGTGGCGGGATTTCGTGCTTCAATTCATCTCCCACCATCAAGAACTGTATCATTGCGCGAAACGATGCCGCGAGCGGTGGCGGAATGTGGGTGTCGTGCAGATTCGAGGGGCCGAGAGTCGTCGGCTGCCTCTTCAGCGAGAACGGAGCGGGATCGGGCAGCGGCATCTTCGTCCGGGACGGCTTTGTAGTCATGGAGGGCTGCGAGTTCCTTGGAAACTTCGACGCGTCCGCGATCGGAATCGAGGGACCGAGCAGTATGATTCTCCAAGGGTGCATCATACACGGCAACACCGGCGGATTCCTGGGCGGCGGCGTTTTCTGCAATAGTTCCCTGCTCGCGGTCAGTTGTGTGATTGCCGGCAACAAGGCGGTGACGCCCTGGCCCGAAATGCCGGCGTGCGGAGGCGGACTTTTCGCGTGGGGCGGCAGCACCACGTTGGTCAACTGTACGATAGTAGACAACGCGGCGATGTTCGGCGCGGGCGTCTTCGGCACCAATAGCGCGTTGATCACCTGTCGGAATTCCGTACTCTGGGGCAACAAGGCGTCCGAGGACGGAGACCAGATCGCGCTGATGCCTTACACACTCGATCCTCCTATGCCTTGCTCGATCGACGTTGACCACTGCATCGTTGAGGACGGGCAGGATGGTGCCTATATTGGCCGCGCCGGTTCGCTTGCATGGCTTGATGGGAATTCACGCTCCGACCCGCTCATTCAACAGCAGGGGTACTGGGATGATCGACTGGGCACGCCGGAGGAGCCCTCTGATGACGTGTGGATGCCCGGCGACTACCATCTCATGCAGAGTTCGCCCGCGATCGGTGCGGGCGTGATCACGGGCGCAGGCATCCTGGATTTCGACGGGTTATGGCGGCCCGATTCGCAAGGGGTGGATCTGGGGGCATACGAGAGCAACGGCGAGCCGGCTCCGCTGCAAATCGCCTTCAATCGAGGGGACAGTAATGTCGACGGCGTCGTCACCATCTCGGACGCCGTTCTCGTATTGAGGTACATGTTCTCCGCAGGTCGCACGCCGCTCTGCCTGGACGCGGCGGATGTGAACGACAACGGCTCTGTGGATCTGGGGGATGTGCTTCTGAGCCTGTCATACATGTTTGGGGCGCACAGTGGGTTTGTGTACAGGATGTCCGGTCAGTTCGTGTCCTGCGAGCCTGACCACACGTGGGATGCCCTCACGTGCGAGTCCTATCCACCCTGCAGATTCTGACCCCGTGTGGTAAAGAAACTCAGCCGACGCATAACGAACCGTCTGCATTGTATTTGCGCCCCCCGTCGCCGTGCAGATCTCGGCCGGTTGACACACAACCCGCCACGGTCCATGCTGGGAGTCTCCTACCTTCATTCTCAAGGGGATGGTATTGGCTTCGATTCTGCGACCCCGTCACCGCCACATGCTGCGAACCGATGGTCCTCTTTTCGTGAGCAGCGGTGGTCTACTTCTCGTGAGCGCTATAGGGTAACACTTCAGGCTCAGCAAGTTGCAACCAATATCACTGGGTGACGGTGTAGCTCCGGGGTCGGGCGCCCCACTGCCGGCAGCTCCGCGCGGCGGGCGGCCTTCCGAAAAACGGCCACCCTTCGATTAGAACGCTGCTTCTGCCTCTCCCGCGTGACAAACTGCTTGTTCCGGCCATCTCACAGATGTAGAATTGATCCTTGCGTGTCTTCAACGGCGTGACAGGAAAGGACCTCCGGGAATGGAGCGGGCGTCGGCGGATTCGGCCGGGCGGCGAAGACCTGGCCGTACCGTCTCTGCGTGGGGCGCCTGTGTTCTCCTGCTGCTCGCCGGCATTGCCTGCGGCAGCGACTACGACATCATTGTCAATGAGATCGACTACCGGCCGGTTGCGCGCGGCGAGGGCGGGGAATTCATCGAGCTTCTGAACCGCGGCCCCGCGCACGTAGATCTCTCGCTCTGGCGTCTCGAGGGGGCCGTCGAGTTGACGTTTCCCGCGGGCGCGATGCTCGGCCCGGGCGAGTACCTCGTCGCGTGCGCGCGGCCGGACGTTCTCGGCCGAGAGGTCGAATCGGCCCGCGTGTACGGACCCTGGCGCGGGCAGCTCGGCGATGCGGGCGGATTGATCGCCCTCAGGCGCGCCGACGGGATGCGCGTCGCCTTCGTCCACTACAAAGACAATGGGCTCTGGCCGGCCGGCGCCGACGGCGGCGGCGCGACGCTGGAACTCGGCGACCCTTACGCCGAGGCCGATTTCGCGCGCTCGTGGCATGCGAGCCGCAACCTCGGCGGCACGCCGGGCGGCCCAAACAGCGCGCCGCTCTCGGCGCCGCCGGGCGTGTGCATCAACGAGATCGGCAGGACGGGGGCCGAGGCCTGGGTCGAGCTTCGCGGCGCGAACGGGTACGCGTTCGAGGGCCTCGCCGTCGCCGCGGGCGCCGACGTCTCGGTGCGCCAGACGGTTGCGGGGGTCCCGGCCGGCGAGTTCGCGGTCGTGCCGCTCGCCTTCGCGGTCGAGCCCGGCCCCGCGCATCTGCTGCTCCTCGACCGCGATGGCGCGACGCTCCTCGACAGCGTGCGCGGCCGGCTGCCGGGAACGGACGGGAGCCTGGGACGCCTTCCCGGCGGCGGGGAGTTCATCGTGTGCGCGGAGGCGACGCCCGGCGCGCCCAACCGGATCGTGATCGATGATTCGATCTACGTGACCGAAATCATGTACAACCCCGCGGCGCCCGGCGATCCCCCGCGCGAGGATGTCGAGCGGGAGTACGTGGGGATCGCCAATCGCGGGCCGGCGCTCGTCGACCTCAGCGGCTGGTCGCTCGGCGGGGGCGTCGAGTTCGCCTTCCCCGAGGGCGCGCTCATCGCGCCCGGCGAGGAGATCGTCGTCGCCAAGAACGCCGCGCTGCTCGCATCGACGTATCCGCAGGTTGCTGGCATCTTCGGCGATTTCCGCGGCCGGCTCGGCAACGGCAGCGAGGAGCTGGTCCTCCGCGATGCGCGCGGCGTGTCCGCCGACCGCGTGACCTACGGCGATGACGGCGATTGGCCGCAGGCGGCCGATGGGGGAGGCGCCGCGCTCGTCCTGAGAACATCCTCGCGCATGATCGACAACGCCTACGGCGCGGCCTGGGAGGCGCTCGGCGGCGATCCGCCCGGGAACCCGGGCGTCGCGCCCGGCGATGTCGCGATCGCGCCGCTCATCGTCGACGTCGCCCACGACCCGCCCGTGCCGTCGCCGGAGGACACGGTGCGGATCGCGTGCAGGGTCATGAGCGTCGAGCCGGTCGCGGCGGTGCGCCTTTCGGCGGGACTCGATGGCGCGGCTCCCGCCGTCATCGCCATGGAACGGTCGAGCGGCACGGACAACGATGGCCTGTGGGAGGCGCGCATCGGCCCCTTTGCGCAGGGCGCCGTGATTGCGTTCGGCGTGCGCGCCGAGACCGCG
>DHGK01000020.1:3275-5492 GCA_002402755.1 Planctomycetes bacterium UBA4800 | reverse complement strand
ATCACGGCGAGCGCGAGGACCGCCTTGCGGGACGGGCCGCCCCCCGCGCCGGGCGGCGTGCCGCCGCCGTCGGCCGGACGGCGCTTGCCTCGCCGCCCCTCCCTGCGGGAACGCTTGGACTTGCTCATGCGGGCGATTGTAACGATCGCCGCGCGGCGAAGGAAGGGAACGCTATCGCTCGTACCACGCCGGCATCCAGAGTCCATCGCCGCGGCCCGCGCCGACGAGCGCATCGAACGCGCGGCGCAGCGAGAACCGCAGGCCCCGGCCGAAGAGGTTCGCGGCGATGCGCCGCTTGCGCGGGTCCGGGGCGCGCACCCGCCGCCAGTACCATGCCAGGCGCGCGCCTGTCCAGTCGCACGCGATCGATCCGAGGAGCGCCCGCGCGCAACGGCCGGCCCGTCCCCGCGCGCCGTAGTCGGGCAGGAAATCGAAGCGCCGGAAGAAGCGGCCCGAGGCATCCCACATGTCGTCGCGCCAGTAGGGCGTCCCCGGAAGCGGCGTCACGGGAATGTAGAACGCCATGTCGAGGTCAAGGTCGATCGAGAAGCGGTGCATCGCGCGCATGCCGGCGGGCGTGTCGCCGGGAAGCCCGTAGATGAACGAGCCGACCGTGAGGATCCGCGGGTGTTTCGTTGTCAGAATGCGCAGCGCCTCGCGGGCGGCGTCAGGCCGGACGCGCTTGCCGAGCGCGCGCAGGCCGGCCGCTTCCTGCCGCTCGATTCCCAGGTAGACCTCATCGAGCCCCGCGCGCGCGTACGCCGAAAGCGCCCCGGAGGCGTCGTCGCGAACGACCTCGTCGACCCTGAGCCAGGCGCTCTGCCCCATGCCCAGGCCTCGCCGGAGCAGGAGTTCCTCCGCCGCCCGCGCGGCGTCCGGATCCGCGCTGAACGACGGGTCCACCCAGGCGAGGTATCGCCTCCCGAAGCGTTCCTTGAGGACGCGCACCTCCTCGCACACGCGCTCCGGCGACTTGGTGCGGAGACACGGCCGCACGCCGCCGTTCTCGCCGCGCCCCATCTGCCGCCACAGGACGCAGAAGGAACACGCGCCGCGGCATCCGCGGCCGAGCTCGATCGAAGCCAGCGCCGGATGGTTCCTGCTCAGGGCGCCGTAGCGCGCGACCGGAAGCAGATCGTAGGCCGGCATGGGCAGGCGATCGAGGTCCGGAAGCAGCGGCCGCGCTCGCGTCCGCCTGACTTCTTCTCCATCGCGAAACGAGATGCCCGCGACTGCGCCGAGCGCCGCGGGCGTGCCTTCGCGCAGCGCCGCGACGAGCTCGACAATCGTCGCTTCGCCCTCGCCGTGGACGACCACATCGACGAGCCCGGTCGCGAGCGCCTGCGGCGCCACGTGGCTGAAGAAGCACCCGCCGGCGATGACGCGCGCGCCGGCGGCCTTGGCGAGCGCCGCCAGGCGCAGCCCTTCCTTGACGCTCACCGCCTCCTCGCCGATGCCGACATACGCGGGCGAGGACGCGCGCAAGCGCCGCGTCAGGGTCTTCCACCCCATTTCCAGCGCCGGCGCGTCGAGGATCTCGACCTCAAGACCGCGGACATTGTCTCGAAGCGCCGCGGCGAGCGACGCGAAGGCGAGCGGCGGCCAGAACGCCGTCGACGGCCCGTTGAAGGGCCAGAGCGGCCGCGGCGGTCTGACGAAGAGGAAACGCTCGCTCACGCCCGCGCCTCCGCCCTCGCGCGGCCGCACACGCGACGCGCGCAGACCGCGACGAACCGGGCGACCAGCGCCGCATAGACGGCGAGGCCCGCGATGGCGAGCACGTGCAGCGCCGCCGCGCCGAAGGCGCCGCCGTGTTCGGCGAGGCCGACGATGCCGAGCAGCGCTACGAGAATACCCGCCGTGTAACCGCGCATCGACCCGTGCGCATCGCCGCGGGGCTCCGGCATCAGGAACGCCGCCAGGCCGAACGCGAACAGCGTCCCCGACACGGTCCGAAGCAGCGGGTCCTGGTACACGAGGTGAAAGCCCTGCGGCGCCATCTGCAGGAGGAAGAGCCCGTGCAGCCACAGAAACCGCGCGGACCGGCGCGGCCTGCAGAGAAGGAGCAGCGCGAAGGCGGCGGCCGCCCCGGCGTAGAGCCCCGTGCAGCGCTCGCAGAACGGCAGGAGCGCGCCGTCGGGCGCCCAGGTGTGCGCCGGGTTCCGGCCGCAGACGAGCGAGAAAAGCGACGCGAGCAGGGCGTCCATCGGTCGCTAG
>DHGK01000020.1:0-3267 GCA_002402755.1 Planctomycetes bacterium UBA4800 | reverse complement strand
AGGTCGATGAGGAAGAGCGCCCGGTCCTTCTCCTCGACTTCGAGGAGCGTGCCCGTCACGGCGAGCGTCTTCCCATCGGGCGAGAGCCCTACCTGAAAGACGAGCTTCATGGCCTCGTCGGCCTTGGCCCTGACGTCGCCCTTCAGGACGAGAAGCTCGCGAGGCGCGCCTCCGCCGGCGGGCAGCTCGAGCACGGCGTACGAGCCGCTGCCGATGTCCCGGTCCTCGTCCCTCAGCACGGCGGCATAGAGCGCCTTCCCGTCGTGCGACCAGAGGACGTTGCCGATGTGACAGGTCTTCTCGCCTGCCAAGTCCTCGAACGTGCGCTCGACCGCGCCGTCCTTGAAGACGAGCACCTTGTCGGCATCTTCGGTGACGGCGGCGAGGCGCGTTCCGTCGGGCGACGCCGCCGCGAACATCCCGAGCTTGCCGGCCGCATCGCCGGCGATCTTCATGCGCGGGGTGGTCGCGAGCGTCGCGGGATCGAGCGTGCCCCACTCGTACGCGCCGCGCACGTTCTGCGCCCAGTAGACGAGCCGCGAGCCCTCGCCGCTCACGATCACGCCTTCGGCGCCGGCGGGCCCGGCCTTGCGGATCTCTCCCGTGCGCAGGTCGAGGCGCAGAATCCGCTCGCCGCCGATGAACGCATGGTCGCCGACGATGGGCGGCGGCACCGCAAGCATGGCAATGCTGTCCTTCGTGTCCTCGGGCGAGCACGCGAAGAGCCGCGTCTCGCCGGGCCCGTCGATCGTGACGCTCGCGACCCTGATGTGATCCGTGCCCTCGGTATCGGGGTAGAAGATGACGGCCCGGCTGCCGTCGGGAGTCCACTGGGCCGTGAGCACCGTCAAGTCGGACGCCGCCCCCTCGGACTTCACGCGGGCGGTCGCGAAGATGCAGCGCGATGTCCCGGTCGCGCGGTCGACGAGCGCGACGGCCGTCCCGCGCGGCGATGACTCGACATAGGGGACGAGCAGGCGCTTGCCGTCCGGGCTGAACGACACCCGGCAGGCGACAATATAGACGGCCAGGCTCAGAAGGGCGATCGATCCCAGAATCGTGCTGCGGGTCCTCATGGCGGACGCCTCCTTTCGTCGCGGCGGCGCACACGAGCGTCGCGCGCGCATCCATCAAGTAGAAGCGGAAATCGCGGCGAAAGCGAACACAAAAGAACCTGTCGCAGACGGCCCAGGAAGCGCGGCTATCGCCCGCGCCGGCGTA
The DNA here is from genome assembly GCA_002402755.1 of Planctomycetes bacterium UBA4800. Lineage (GTDB taxonomy): Bacteria > Planctomycetota > UBA8108 > UBA8890 > UBA8898 > UBA8898. The sequence goes on along the minus strand of DHGK01000020.1, from coordinate 2,046 downwards.
GCTGGAGGTAGGTGAGCAGCGCTCCCCCGGCGCCGGCCGTGCCGAGCGCCGCCAGGAACGTCACCATCGGCACGTAATCGCGCTCGACCAGGAGGTAGCTCCCGAGCGCGATGCCGAGGAGGCCGCCGAGGAGGAACGTGCGGTGGGTGCGCCACGGGCCCATGACGAGGAGCGCGATCGACGCCGCGCAGTACAGCGCCGCCTCGAATGCGCCGGCATCGCTGCGCCACGCGTTCGCGTACAGCGCGGCCAGGACGTGGATCGGGACGAGGAGCTCCAGGATGTACGCCCCGCGGCGCAGGTCCAGGCTTGGCGCGCGTTCGAGAACCAGCGTGAGCCCGAGGAAGATGAGGCCGTTCGCGGCGAACGAGTAGTGCTCCGCGGCGTCGCGCGCGAGCTCGAGGCCGAGCACGCGCACGAGCTCGCCCTCCGACGCGATCGTGTCGAGGACCGCGACGAGTGCGACGAGCGCGATCGCGTGGAAGGGCAGCGCCCACCGGATGCGCCCGATCCGCTCGCACAGGAGCGCCGCGGCCTCGGCGCCGGCCAGCGGCAGGCACCAGAGCGCCTTCGCGGCCGTCGTCCGATCGAGCCAGCCCAGCGTGCAGAGGAGGGCCATGTACGTTCCCACGAGGAGCAGCGCCGTCGTCCACGCGAACGCCGTCAGCCGGAGGCGGCGGAAGCAGCCGAGCGACACGGCGAGCGCCGCCGCGCCCGACGCGAGGAGCTGATAGTTCGAGAAGAGGGCCGGGCCCAGGAGCTGCGTCACCCCGGCGGGCCGCGCCGCCAGAATCCCGAGCTCGTGGATCGAGGAGAGCACCGCCGGCGCGACGGCGAGCACCGCGCCGGCCAGAAACGACGCCGCCGCCAGGATTTCGTTCCTCCGGTGGGCGAGAACGCCGAGCCCGAGGAACCAGACGACCGCCGCCGCGGGGATCAGGCAGCGCGCCAGGGACGTCAGGTCGTCGCGCGCGAGAAAGACGAGGAGGGTCGCGGCCACGACCGCGAGCCACGTCCCCGTGTAGAGCACGGTGTGCGGCATCGACACGCGGCGCGAATCGACGATCCAGTGATCCTCGTCGGCGAGAATGCGGCGGTACACGGCGGCGAGCCGGTCGGCCTCGCCGGCCGAGATGATGCCCTGCCGCCGCCAGTGCTCGGCCGCCTGCAGGTGGGACGACGCGCCGCGCTTGAGCGTGTCGCGGTACAGCGACGGCCTGAGGCGCACGGGCTCGCCGGCCAGGAAGCGGCGCAGGTCGGCCGCGACCTCGCCGGCCGCCGGCCGCGCGGCGGGATCGCGCGCCATGCACGCGAGGCAGATGGCCTGGAGGTCCTCGGGGATGCGCATCGAGATGCTGCGCGGGAAGGGCGGCTCGGCCGCGCGCACCTTCGCGAGCACGCCGGCGACCGTCTCGCCCGTGAACGGCGCCTCGCCGGTGAGCGCCGCGTACATGAGCGCGCCCAGCGAGAAGATGTCCGACGGCGTGCCGACGGCCGCGCCCTCGGCCTGCTCGGGCGACGCGAAGAGCGGCGTTCCCTGAAACACGCCGCGCCCGGCGGCGTCCTCACCCGGCGACAGCGCCAGGCCGAAGTCCAGGATCTTCACCTGCAGGTCCGCGCCGACGAGCACGTTCTGGGGCTTGAGGTCGCGGTGGACGATGCCCCGGCGGTGTGCGACCCCGAGCGCGCGCGCCGCTTCGAGGAACAGGGCGGCCTGCTGTTTCGGCGCGAGCGCCCGCGCGGCCTTGTCGAAGGGATAGCCCTCGACGATCTCCATGACGATCGCCGGGGACTCGGGCGCATCGACGATCGAGTAGACGGTGACGACGGCCGGATCGTGCAGGCCGGCGCACTTGCGCGCCTCGTCCAGGATGCGCGCGCGGGCGGCGGGGGTCGTGCCCTCGCGCAGCACCTTGAGCGCCACGGGCCGGTCGAGCGTCTCGTCCCAGGCCTTGTAGACGATGCCCAGGCCGCCCTCGCCGAGCAGGCCGTCGATGCGGAAACCCGGTACGCACGCAACGGGCCGCGGCGCGGGGGCATCGGCCG
>DHGK01000147.1 GCA_002402755.1 Planctomycetes bacterium UBA4800 | reverse complement strand
GAAGAAAACGGAGAGAGACCACCGCACTTGACACGGAGCCACGTAACGTCTCACGTTCCGTTCTCTCTGCTCTCTGTCTTCTCTGTGGTGAATCAGAAGGAGCACCACGAAGGACGCCGGAATGTGACGTACTGAAGACGAAGATTCGCGAGTTCGGGATGCCCTGTGAACGGTTACCAAATGAAAAACCCGCGTCCGGGCTCCGCCCGGACGCGGGTTCCCTCTCGAGGAATTGCGGCCGCCGGCTACCTCGCGATCTTGAACTTGCCGTTCGTCGCGCGCGAGAGCCGCTCGAGGAGCGGTTTGCCGATCGTCCAGTCCTCGCCGCTCTGCTGGCCGGTGTAGACCGTGTTGATCGGCATGCGGGTCACGTTCTTGGCGATGATCCGCTGGTACACCTTGTCAGGATCGTTCTCGGCGTTGCTGCAGTGCGTGCGGCCGTCCGCCACGAGGATCATCGTGCGGTGCTCGTTCTGCGTCTTGACCGCGATCCCGAGCAGCTTCTCCGCCCCGCGGACCATGCACGAGCCGTTGCTGATCGGAGTCCCGGACACGCGGCTTATGAGCTGCGCCTTGGCCGCGGGCTCCATCTTGATCGGCGGATCGCCGAACGTCAGCGGCTCCATGTCCACGTTGTAGAAGAGGACGGAGCATACCGATCGCGAGGTCAGACCCTGGAGCGCGCGGATCGTCTCGCGCTTCATGACCGCGTACTTGACCTCGCCGCTCGCGGTCGTCCCGCCCATGGAGCTCGATCGGTCGAGAAGGAAGAAGAACGCGTCGCCCTCGAACTCGTCCGCGTAGAACTCGATGATCTCCGGCTCGATCTCATCTTCCTGGGTGACGCCGAAGCCATCGGGAAGGTCGAGAAACGCCACGTCCCCGTCCGCGCTCGTCGCCGCGCCGGAGAAGACATGTCCGGGAAGTACGCACAGCCCGAGCGCCAGAAGCACGATCGCCGCGATTTTCACTCTGCACCTCCGCCTTGAAAACTCGCGCCTCGGAGAAACCGCGCGGAAGAGCGACCGGAGATCCTGCCGGGGCCTCCGGGCTTCCGTGCAGCCTGATCTCTCCTTACTTGCCTGCCAGGCAACCGCGTCGCCGTCCCTGCACGCGCAGATCCGCCGGCCGGCCGCCTCACTCTTACGATAACTCGCTTGACGCCGGGACGCTACGGACCTTGCGCAGAATATAAAAATTTCATTAAAGAGCGCGGTTCTTGGGGCTGAATGGGGGTTTTTCCGGGCGGGAACGGCCTTGCGGGCGGGCTCGGCGCCTCCGGGAATCGCCCCCACGCCCGCGCAACCGGTCTCGGGCCTGCGCAACCGGTCTCGGGCCCGCGCGGCGGGCCCCCGGAAGGGCGCTCTTCCGGCGCGACTCACCCCCGCCTGTCGGCCGCGCACCTGAAGCCGATGGTGGCGCAGCGGTCCAGGCCCGGCCACATGAGCAGGAACTTGGCGTGGTGCGTGCACGGCTGGGGCCCGCCGCGGACGTACCAGATGCTGCCCTTCGCATCGAACCAGCCGCCGCCGCGGATGATCGCAAAGCGGGTGTGCCCGTCGTCGCGGGCGCTCTCCGTCCATTCCCAGACGTTCCCCGACATGTGGTAGCAGCCGCAGGGGCTGCGCCCCTCGGGCAGCGAGCGCACGGGCATCGTCCCCGCGCCGCCCGAGTTGCAGCGCGCCGGGTCGAACTCCCCGCCCCACGGCCACTCGCGGCCGTCCGGGCCCTGTGCCGCCAGGTGCCATTCAGGTTCGGTCGGAAGCCGCTTCCCCGCCCACGCGGCGTACGCGCGCGCGTCGTCCAGGTCGATGTAGACGACGGGGTGATCGGCAAGCTCCTCGGGCATGACCCCGTCCGGCCAGTGGGCAAGGAAGTTTTCGGGGTGCTTCGGCCGGTAGCCGCTCGCGTCCAGGAAGCGCTTGAACTCGCGATTGGAAACCTCGGCCTCGTCGATGTAGAACGCCCGGAGCGCGAACGGCCCGGCGCGGTGCTCGATCGTCCCGTCGTGCGGGCTCCCCCACAGGAACTCGGGCCACCGTGCCGCAGGCACGCCCGGGTCGGGGTAGCAGCCGCACTCGCGCCGCCGGTGTGAGAGACGCATCGTGATCGTCGCGCCGGGAACGAGCGTCATTCCCGGGGGACACGCGTCGCGCGGCGCCGGCGCAACCGGCGCGGGCTCGACGACCGATGCCGCCTGCGCGCGCCGGTCTTCCCCGGCCGCGGGGCCGAACGACCGCCGCTGCGCATCGAGGAACCGCAGGAAATCGCTCGTCACGCGCTCCTTCGCAACGACGGCGATGCAGCCGAGCCGCTCGATGGCGCCGATCGCCTTGCCGCCCGCAACATCGAGGCGCGCGCCGTTCCAGAGATCGAACGCTTCCGCCCCGGCGGGAAGCTCGACCGCGACAAGCGGCGCCGCGGCGAGCGCGGGCCCCCGATTGAGAAGCGTGAAGAGCGTCACGCCGTCGCCCGGCCACCTGTGGGCGAAGAGCGCCGCGCTCTCCGTCGGATAGAAGGGGTCCCAGCGGTCGCTCGCGAACTGCGCGCCGAAGCGCTTCAGAACTGCCGCCGCGCGGCGCCACAGCCGCCGGTCCTCCTCCTGCCACGGGTTCCACGTCCCGAAGATGTTCTCCCAGACGAGCATGCCGCTCCCGTTCAGGAACGCGGCCTCGATCTCGCCCCGGTGCGTCCGGTCCCAGCGCTTTATCTGGTGCTGCATGTGCCGCGGCTCGATCCACTTGAGGTGGAGGAGCCCCGGCGGGTCGGGATCGTGGAGCCACTGGGCCCACGAGAGCGACAGCATCGCGATCTGGCCGATCGCCGGATGCCCCTCGGGCGCGAGCGCGACGCCCGGCCGCACCCGGTCGAGCCTTTCCCTGAGGCTCGGAGAGGTCGCGCTCATAGTATCTAGGAAGAGGCCATCGGCCTCGATCGCGCCGGCGAGCTCGGCCAGCGCCTCCTCGTCCGAGACCTTCTCGCGCCGCGTTCCCTGATCCCACGGGTTGTAGTCGATGAAGACCCTGACGCCGCGCGCGCGGGCCCGGCGCACGACGTCGCGCAGGCCCGCAAGGCCGCCCGGCATGTCCCTGTACATGTCGAACTGGTTGCGCGGGTCGACCCCCAGGCGCGGGTAGCCCTGCCAGAGGACGATGACGTCGTAGCCCCCGAACTCCCGCTCGCCGTCATCGAGAAACGCATCGAGGAGATACCCCCGCTCCGGGTCGTAGAACGAGCGGTCGTACATGAAGGTGAAGTGGCACGTGAAGGCCCGCGCGGCCCACGCGAGGTCGGGCCGCGCGTAGATGCCCCGGTCGAGGCCCGTGCTCGCCGCCGCGCCCGCCTCCGCCGCGCGGCGCATGCGGCCGGCGTCGCCGACCTCGAAGCGGACATCGCGGATCCGCGCTTTCCCCGGCGCCGCGTTCCAGGTCGCGTCCATGCCGAGGATCGGGCGGAGCCATTGCGCCTCGGGATCGAACGCCGGCACTTCCAGCGCCGCCGCCGCGCGGTGCCATCCGCCGCCGGCCGGAACCGGGAGCGTCGCGCGCACCTCGCTCCACCCCGTCTTGGCGCCGCTCTCGACGTCATGGATATCGAAGGCGACGCACAGCTCGCGGTTGCCCTCGACGCTCGCCGCCTCGATCGACACGCCGAGCCGCTCGCCCGGAACGAGCGCAAGGGCGCGCGCCGGCGCGAGGCCCATGCGCACCCACGCGCGCACGCCGCGGAAGTCGAGCGCGAGCACGGGCTTGGCCGAGCCGTCGCGCACGGCCGCGCGATACGCGCGCAGTGCCGAGAGCCACGCCTCGCGGTCGCCGCGCGGCGGCGCGATGAAGTGGTCGTTCATTGCGAGCGCGTCCGCCGCCGGCAGGTCCCAGCGGCAGTCCTCGCCCGCATCGAAGGCCGCGGGCGAGAAGCGCGGCGCCTCGGCGCGGCGCTCGGTCGCCGGCGCGGCCCCGCCCAGAGCCCGCGGCGCGGCCAGTGCGCACACGGCCGCCGCGACGCACGCGCACGCGATTCGCATGTGCCTCCCCCTTCTACACGGTCGGTTCCCAGCCGGGCGCATACTCGCGGCCCCAGAGCGCCATGGCCTCCTCGTCGCCGAGGATGCGGCCCGAGGCGGGGTCGCACCTGAGCGCCCGGCCCACGCGGTGGGCAATGTTCCCGAGGTGCGGCAGGAGCGTGCTCTTGTGCCCTTCCTCGATGTCGGCGTTCGGGCGGCCGCCCGCGCGCGCGCAGTCGACGAAGTTCCGGATGTGAAGCTCGTCGCCGCCGGGACCCTTCGCTTCCTTGACGATCTTGTCGTTGCGGTCGAAGATCGTGTACGCGCCCTCCCAGAGCGCGAGCGCGCCCTTGTCGCCGTAGAAGCTCGCGATCCAGCCCTTGGCCCCCAGCCAGTTCTGGTTGCAGCTCAGGCCCTCCCACGCGATCGCCTTCCTGTCCGCGAACTCGAACATGACCTCGTGCGTGTCGGGCGTCTCCTGGTCGTCGTCGTGGAGGTAGCGGCCGCCGCTCGATGTCACGCGCACGGGGTACTCGACGCCCAGGCCCCACCGGCACAGGTCGAGCGCGTGGACGCCGTTGTTCCCCAGCTCGCCGTTGCCCCAGTGCCAGAACCAGTGCCAGTTGTAGTGGATGCGGTTGTCCGTGTAGGGCCGGCGCGGCGCCGGCCCCTGCCAGAGCTCGTAGTCGAGCCAACCGGGAACGGGCGCCTCCTTGCCGCGGCCGATCGAGCCTCGCACGTTCGTGTAGCGCCCGCGCGAGAAGAACGCGCGGCCGATGGCGCCCCCGCGCACGGCCTCCATGGCCTCGATGACGGCGGGCCAGCTCCGGCGCTGCGTTCCCATCTGGACGACGCGCCCGTGCGCGCGCGCCGCCGCGACCATGAGCTCGCCCTCCCGCGGGTTGTGGCAGCAGGGCTTCTCGACGTAGACGTGCTTGCCCGCCTTGCAGGCGAGGATTGTCGCCGGGCCGTGCCAGTGGTTCGGCGCGGCGATGACGAGCGCGTCGACGACCTTGTTCTCCAGGATCCGGCGGACGTCGCCGACCTCCTCGGGCTTGTAGACCTGGACCTCGGTCACGGCGGCCGCGGCCGCGCTCATGTTGCGCGAGTCGACATCGCAGACGCAGGCGACCGCCGAGGACTTGAGCCCGGCGAAGACGCGCGCGAGCTGGGTGCCGCGTCCGTGGACGCCCATGACTCCCACGACGAGCCTGTCGTTCGCGCCGAGCGCGCGCGATGCGACGCTTGCCGCGGCCCCCGCGACGGCCGCCGACCTGAGAAAACCGCGCCTGTTCGTGTGCATGCCATGCCTCCGCGCCGGGCTTCGCGCCCGGCGTTCAAGACCGCCGGTTCCGGATTCCGTTGCCGTCATGCATCGTACGCAGGGCGGCGCGGCCGGGCAATGGCGGGCGCCCGGGGGGCGATCCGCGCCGCGGCGCCGGGCAACGCGACGCCGCCCGGCGCGACGTTCTATCCGCCCCACGGCGAATCGTACAGCCGGCCTCGAACGTCATGCCGATGCCGCGCCGCCGCGCCGTCATCCATGCCGTCGGCGGCGGTCACCGCCTCGGCCAGCGCGACGCCGACCTCGGCCTCGCCCGCGGCGACGACGGAGGCGCCCGCGCGCCTGAGCGCGGCGGCATCGCGAAGGTGCGTGCAGCGCACGAGCACGCGCAGCTCGGGATTGAGGGCGCGCGCCTGCCGCACGATCTCCGCGGCGTCTTCGACATCCGCGCTCAGGATGAGGCTCCCGGCCGCGGCGATGCCGGCGTCCTCCAGCGTGCCCGGCCGCAGGACATCGCCGTAGAGCGCGGCGCGGCCCCCGGCGCGCAGGCGCCGCACCGTATCGAGGTTGAGATCGATCACGGTGACGGCCGCCCCGCGATCGGAAAGCAGCCGGTCGACGATCCTTCCCACCGGCCCGTACCCGACCAGGATGCACCGGTTGCGATCGAGCGCCGGCCGCTCGCCCGCGGCAGCCGGCGCGTGCGCGGCGGACCTCGAAGAGAACCGGCGGGTGCAACGGTAGATGGAAGGATTCAAGGCGATCGAGATGATCGACGCCGCCACCACCGCGTTCCAGCCGATGTCGTCCAGCAACCCCAGATCGCGGGCCAGCGCGCTCAGGATGAAGCTGAACTCCCCCACCTGGGAGAAGGCCGCGCCGATCGGCACGGCGGTCGCACGCGGTTTGCCGAGCGCCCGCACGATCAGCATGGCCGCAACGGGTTTGCCGATGATGACGACGGCGAGCACGACCGCGATCGGGAGCGGAGCCTCCAGGAGGCTCCGCGGATCGAAGAGCATGCCGACCGAGACGAAGAAGAGCACCGCGAACGCGTCGCGCATCGGCACCGCGTCGCCGGCCGCCCGGGCCGCGAACTCGGAGCGGCCGACCGCCAGCCCGGCGAGGAACGCGCCGAGCGCCATCGAGACGCCGAAGAGCTTCGCGGAGCCGACCGCGATTCCCACGGCAAGGACAAGCACCGCGAGCGTGAAGAGCTCGCGGGACCGGGTCTTTGCGACCTGATCCAGCGCCCAGGGGATCGCCCACCGGCCGAGGACGACGACGACGGCGACCAGACCCGCGAGCTTCAGCGCGGCCGAGCCGAGCGCGGCGGCGATGTTCTCGGCCGCGCCTTCCCCCGAGCCGAAGATGATCGGCAGGAGGAGCAGCATGACCACGGTGAGGAGGTCCTCGACCACGGTCCAGCCGATCGCGATGTGGCCGATCGTCGCGTGGAGATCGTGCCGCTCGGCGAGCACCATTGCCATGACGACCGTGCTCGCGACCGAGATCGCCATGCCGAGGATCAGCCCCGACATCCAGCTCCAGCCGAGCAGGCGCAGGAGCAGCGCCAGGAGCACGGTCGACGCCGTGCTCTGGATCAACGCGCCTGGGACGGCCACGCGCCACACCGCGGCCAGTTCGCGCAGGTGAAAGCGCAGCCCGACGCCGAAGAGGAGCAGGATGACGCCGATCTCGGCGAACTGCTGCGCGACGGCGTGATCGGCGACGAGGCCCGGCGTGAAGGGGCCGATCGCGACGCCGGCAAGCAGGTACCCGACGATGGGGGACAGCCTCAGCCGGTGCGCGGCGAAGCCCAGGACCAGGGCTCCGGCCAGGCCGCAGGCGAAGGTCATGAGGACGCTGAGATCGTGCATGGTCACTCGCGATCGGGACGGCGGTCGTTCGCTGGGAAGAGTCTCGGCGCTCTCGCGTCGTCCGTCAATGGGCCGGCGCGGCCGCGCCCTTGAGAAGCGGCCCGTAGGCATCGGGCACGCGGTGGCGCGGCGCGAGCTCGCGCCACTCGCCCACCCACGGGAGGGGCTCGCGGCCGGAGAGGTCGAGCTCGGCCCAGGCCAGGCCTTCCTTGCCCGCGGTCGATGCGAGAATGCGGCCGCGCCGATCGATGACCAGGCTGCTGCCGTCGTAGACCGAGGGGATCAGGAAGACGCCGTTGTCGCGCGCGCGCACCCTGAAGACGGTCTCGCCCTCGACGCAGCCGTCCTTGTCGGGGAAGGTCGTCCCCCACGTGGGCGCGAAGATGATCTCGGCGCCGTTGAGCGCGAGGCACGCCGCGGCCTCGGGGAAGAACCAGTCGTAGCAGATCTGGATGCCGATCGCGCCGAGCTCGGTCGTGAAGACCGGGAACTCGTTCCCCGGCGTGATGCCCTGCACCCACTCCTCGCGCGGCAGGTGCACCTTGCGGTAGGCGCCGGCGATCGCGCCCGCGCGGTCCAGAAGCACGGCCGTGTTGAAGAGCGTGTCGCCGCGCCGCTCGGTGAGTCCCGCCACGACCCAGATGCGATTGCGGCGCGCGGCCTCGCCGAGCTTCTCCGTCGAGGGGCCGGGGATGGGCTCGGCGACCGCATCGACGCTCTTCCCGGTGCCCACCAGCGTGATGGCCTCTCCCAGGCAGACGATGTCGAGCCCCTCGGCGCCCGCGGCGTCGATCTGCGCGCAGAAGAGCGCGAGGTTCTTCTCGGGCGTGCTGCCCGACGGGCGCAGGAACACGGTTCCCGCCTTGACGGCGCGGCGCGCGGGCGCGGGCGCCGGCCGCATGCCGGCCTCGTGCCAGACGATCGAGCCGCCGCGCGGCCACTTGAGCTCGAGGGACAGCTCCGCGCCGTCGGCGCCGGGCGGCGCGAGGAGAACGTCTTCGAAGCTCGTGCGCCCGGCCCCGGCGCGCGGCCCGCGAACGAGGACGCCCGCAGGGTGCAGCGCGTTGCCGCCGTTCGTCCAGATGACGCGGACGAGCGCCGAGGCGCGCGGATCGGCGAGATCCTTGAGCGTGCACGCCGCGGTCACGGCATAGGCCTTGCCGCCGGCGATGCCGCCGATCTTCTGGGCGACGCGGCCGATCGCGAACGGTTTTCCCGGCGCCTCGGCGAGGAGCCCCTGCTCGACGGCGCGGAACGCGCAGCGCGCGCCGGTCCACGCGGGCGCATGCTCGACCCAGGGGGCCGGGAGCGCGCCGTCCTTCCCGCCCTTGAAGGCGCCGTTGGCGACGAGCGGCTTTTCCGCCGCGACCTTGTAGTGATGGCAAAACCAGTGGACCGCGGAACCGGTCGAGAGCTCGACCGTCACGGGCACATCCGCGCCGGGCACGAGCGGCGTCTTGTGCGCGAGGCTGAAGCGGCTCCAGAGGGGCCCGCGCTCGAACGCGACGGATTCGGTCAGCTCGCCGACGCGCACGGAGAGCGCCTTCACGGCGCCCGCCGGGTCGAAGAACGCGCCGCGCACCTCGGCGCCGAGGTTCGTGTTGTGGCGGGGAAGGTCGACCGTGATGGCGGCCGCCGCCCCCAGCTCGCGGTAGAAGGTGTCGATGCCCTCCTCGGCGACGCGCACGAGCCGGTAGCCGGTCGCGCGGTCGCGGTCGTTGAAGATCTGGCCGAGGGAGCCGCTGCTCAGGCAGGGAACGCTTCCCCGCGCGTGCGCGAGGTCGACGTGGTCGTGGCCGTGGAAGACCTGCGCGACCTTGTGCTTCTCCAGCACCTTCTGGAACGACTCGACGCCCGTCGGGAAGTGCACGAAGACGATGATGCGCGTCCCGGGCGGGACGAGCGCGAGATCGCCGTCGAGCCACGCGGCCGCCGACTCGGGCACGCCCCACGACCACTGGCCATCGACGAGCTTGTTGAAGTCCAGGCCCGCGAAGTGGGTACCCGCGTAGTTGAACGACCACCTGAACGGGCCGACGATGCGCGTGTACGCGCCGTAGCCGTGCAGGGGATGCGCCTTGTCCCAGAGCTTCGGCGCCCGGACGCCCACGATGTCGTGGTTGCCCGGGGTGCAGCGAAGCGGGAGCGGGAAGTCCGCGAGGCCCGCCTCGAGGAGCCCGAACTGCCGTCTGACCTCGTCCTCGGGCTGGTTGTCCCCGAGGTGGACGAGGTCGCCCGTCAGAACGCAGAACGAGAGCGCGTCCCCGAGGGCCGCCAGCTCGCGCCGGAACCGGAGGAACAGGTGCTCGCCGCCGCGGGGCACGTGCGGGTCGGTGCCGTGGACGAACACGAAGGGCAGCGCCTGCCGCTCGGGCGCGAGGCCGAACTCGACCTCGGCGGGCGCGCGCTCGATGCGCGCGAACCACGGCGTCGTCGGGCGATGGCCGTTCGGGACGCTCACCGACACGATCCGAAGGCCGCCCTCGCTCAGCACGGGATCGTCGCCCAGAACGATCCGGAACTCGCCGCCGGCCGCCGTGACGACGGTCGTCAGACCGTCGGTGACGGCGACGCCGTCCATGCCCTTCTCCTCCGGCGACAGGACGCCGTCGGCGTTCGCATCGAGAAACACGCGCCCCGTGACGACCGGCGCCTCCGCCGCCGCCGCACCACACGCACAGAGCCAGAGCAACGACGCCGCGAGCGCTCGTCCGATCATGGTAGTCCTCCCTCGCGCCGCTGCGCGGCGCCTGTCTCAATTCTTGCAGACGCGCCCGCCGGCCGCAACCGCACCTTGCGGCGGGGCGCCGGACACATTATCGTCGAGCGCTCCATGCCCGAGCTTCCCGAAGTCCAGACCGTCGTCGATGATCTCGCCCGCGCGGGCATCGCCGGCGCGCGCATTCGCTCGGTCGACGTCCTGTGGCGCCGCAGCATCGCCGCGCCGTCCGAGGCCGAGTTCCGCGCGCGCATCGCGGGACGGACGATCGCCGCCTGCGGGCGGCGGGGGAAGTTCATCGTGTTCGACCTTGCGGGCGGCGGGCACATCCTGGTCCACCTGCGCATGTCGGGACGGCTCCACTTCGCGGCCGCGGCGGCGCCGCGCGAGGCGCACGACCGCGTCGTCTTCAGGCTCGCCGGCGGGCGCGAGCTCAGGCTGCACGACACGCGCAAGTTCGCGCGCGTGTACCTCGCCGCCGACGCCGCGGCGGTGCTCGGCGCGCTCGGGCCGGAGCCGCTCGCGGAGGGCTTCACCGCGGAGTTTCTCCGATCGCGGCTCGCGCGGCGGCGCCGGATGCTCAAGCCGCTGCTTCTCGACCAGACGTTCCTGGCGGGCCTCGGCAACATCTACGCCGACGAGGCGCTCTGGGAGGCGCGGCTCCACCCGCGCACCGAGGCGGCCTCGCTCGCCGGCGCGCAGGTCGAGGCGCTCCACCGCGCGATCCGCACGGTGCTCGCGCGCGGGCTTCGGAACCGCGGCACATCGCTCGGCGACGGCGAGGCGAACTGGAGATCGCTCGGCCGGCGGCGCGGCGCGAACGGCGCGGCGCTCAAGGTGTTCCGGCGGACGGGCGAGCCCTGCCCGCGCTGCGGCGCGCCGATCGAACGGCGCATCGTCGGACAGCGCGCAACGCATATCTGCCCGCGATGCCAGAAGGAGCGCGGCGGCGGAACGCGCGCGTGATCCGACGTCGCGTTCGCGCTCTTCGTGTCCTCCCGTCCGCTCCCGGCGCCGTCCGGGGAAGACGGAAGGACGATGCCACAAAGACACGAGGACACCAAGCATCAGCGGTGAACCACCGCGCGCTTGGGTTGCACCCGAGACTCTTCGTGCCTTCGTGGCTACGTGGCTACGTCCGTCGTCGTTCTCGCGCCTTCGCATCATCTCCGGCACGGAGCGGAGCGCGTTTTTCTGTTGACAACACGCGCGTCCTCGGTACCATGTCCGTCGTGAGTCGCTTCAAGGGAAGCGGGGCGTGTGGACTCCTGCAACCGCTACGACACACGTGGGTGCCCATCCCTTGCGAGAGCTCACGCAAAACCGCAGCGTGACGAACTGCGGTTTTTTTCTTGCGCGCGCGCGTCACGCCGCGCCGAACGATATGCCGAGCGTCTTCGCCACGCCGCGAATGTGGTCGGCGGCGAGCGCGTACTCCTCGTCGTTCGGCAGGTGCTCGAGCATGAGCGGCGCGTCGGGGAAGCGGGTCAGCTCGGTCAGGAAGGCGGCGTAGTCCAGGCCCCCCAGGCCCGGCCTGATCTCGTCGAGATGGGTCGTCAGGCGGGAGTCGAGCTTGATGTCCTTGGCGTGGCAGCTCCTGAGGTGCGGCCCGAGCTTCTCGAAGGCCTCGCGAATGAGCGCGCCGCTCGCGAAGTACCGCTGGGGGCTCGAGATCAGGTTCACGGGATCGAAGTGGACGGCGAAGGCCTTGCGGTCGATCGCCTTCAGGAGCCGCAGGTACGAGTCGGGCGAGTCGGGGTACGCCCAGGGCATCGTCTCGAGCGTGAAGAACGTGCGCGCGGGCTTCACATCGTCGATGATCGCGCGCGTCGTCTCGACGATCAGGTCGAAGGTCGCCTGCGTCAGGTTGTCCTTCGAGGGCCCGTCCCACGCCGGCCCGCGCGAGCCGCTTATGTTGACGCAGCAGCGCGCGCCGATGCGCTCGGCAAGCGCGAGCTGCCGCCGGCACAGGGCGAGGGCGTCGCGGCGCTGCTTCTCGTCCGTGCTGATGGGGTTGCTCCACGCGCCGACTTCCGCGATGACGATGCCCGCCTTCGCCGCCGCCTCGGCGTAGGCCTTGAGGACATCGTCGGTTGCGTCCGCGCCGACCGGGCAGTACGCCGCGCGGTAGCCGCGCCGGCCGAGCTCCTGCACCCACGACTCGGGATCCCTGGCCGGCGCCGGACCGCCCATGCGCAGGACCTTGCCCTCCGCCGCGCGGGCGCCGCGCGCCAGGACCGCCGCCGCCGCGGCGCCGAACGCCGAGACCCGTGTGAACGCCCTTCGGGACAGATGCCGCCTTGTCATTCCTGCGCTCCTTTCAGCGATTGCGCGCGTGCGTGCCGCCGCCGCCGCAGAGCCAGTCGCAAAAGGTCCCTTTCGAGCGAAACCGAGCGAGAAGCTCGGCGACAAGGACGCAGGGGCAAAAAGCGCGGAAACGACCTCGATAGCGGTCGTTGAGCACTTTTTGTCCCGAGGACGCAGTCGCGGGGCTTCGCAGCCGGTTGCAGCCGAAAGGGGGCTTTTGCGACAGGCTCCGTACCTCCGGCATTGTAGAGCCGGGCGTGCGAGCGGTTCAAGGGGCGCGGCCGCGTCGCTGCCGCGCCCAGGACGCATCTTGCGCATTCGGTGCCTGCACCGTAGCATCGACGGCGGTGGGTTCGTGCGGGACGAAGCGCCGCCGCGCGAGGCGCGGCGGAAGTCCGTCGTGCGCGGCGCATTCAGCGCCGCGGCGATGGGGAGGTGCGCATGACGGGAACAATGCTGCGGCGTGTCGCGCGGGCGGTGCTGCTCGCGTGTGCCGCCTTCCTGTGCGGCTGCGGCGGCGGCGCGGCGCTGGACGACTCCTCGGATTCCAGCGGCGGCGACAACGACAATCCGCCGCCGGCGCCGAGCGCCGAGATCCCGCCCGTACAGGATGTGTACGTCGCCGCGGACCAGCCCGCCACGAACTTCAACACCAGCACGGCCTCCTGCGGCACGTGCGGATCGATGGTCATGGTCATGTCGGCGTCCAACACGGGCACGTTCGAGCGCCAGACGCTCCTCAAGTACGATCTGACCTCGCTGCCGCACGGCCCCACGCAGAAGCTGCTCATTCTCAGCGCGGAGCTGCACATCCAGTACCTCGGCGGCATCGCCGTGAACACCGACGATGACGTGACCTTCAGCGCCTACCGCTGCGCCCAGAACTGGAGCGAGGCGGGCGTCTCCTGGAGCAACAAGCCCGTCCGCCTCGGGGGGTCAATCGGCTCGGTGCTCGTCCGGGGCACGCAGTTCGACTGCTATCTGCCCCTGAATCCATCGGTCGTCCAGGAGTGGATCAACATGCCCGCCACGAACTACGGGATCATCCTGTCCGGAAGCGGCGGCAACGGCATCAACTCCTGCAAGAGCATGCCGTCGCAGGAGTACAACGGCAAGGGCATCACCCTGGACGTGAACTACACGCTGCAGTGAGGCGCGCGGCGCGCCCGCCCCGGCCCCGCGCGGCGCGCGTCACTTCTGCGACCAGCCCGCCCAGACTTCCTCGGCCGCCTTTCTGAGCGTCGCCGGAGTCCACGTGCTCTTCAGGGGATCGGGCACCTCGCCGCCGCCCGGGCTCGCGACCAGGAATGTCAGCTCCTTGGCTTCCTTGGGCGCGAGCGTCACGCGGTAGCTCGCCGTGCCGCCCTTGTAGAGGAGCTGGTCCTTGGGGCCGCCCGCGTCGACGTAGTACTCGGCCGCCTCGTTCGCGGCGCCCTTGAGCACCTTCGCGGGATCGACCGGCGTCCCCGGCTTGAAGACCCAGGCGACGTTGAGGATGGGGAAGCGGTCGGCGGCCGCGGGATGCGGCCCGACGGTCGCGACGATGTAGCCGTCGCGGTCCGCGTCCGCCGCCTCGAAGCTCAGACACCCGGGCACGTTGTGCCCCCACGCGCCGACCGGGTCGCACTCCGCCGCCGCCGCGCCCTCGACCTGGATCGTCACGGGACGAGTTCCCGAGGCCGTCCAGTGGCTCTCGCAGAATCCCAGGACGACCGTGCGCTTCGCGCCGGGCTCGACCGCGAACTCGTAGGCGATCGGGATCTCGCCGAAGCCGGCGACGATGTTGCGGAAGCCGGGATCGCACTCGCCCGCGGGCTTGCCCCAGCCGGGCAGCGGCCTGACGCCGGGGACTCGGCCCCAGGGCCGCTTCTCGCCGCGCACGGCATCGATCCCCTCGGGAAGGCCGATCACGGTCCGGCCGCCGAGGACGGCCAGGCGTTCGCCGACGGCGGCGTCCTCGGGAAGCACGAGATCGAAGCGCACCTCGAGCGCGCCCTCGCGCGTGTTCTCGAAGAGCGCCGTCACGACGTCGCAGCCGCGCGGCCAGACGGGCGCGCGATACGCGGTCTGGGTGCAGTGGAGCGCCCCCGCGCCGATCGCGGTCACGACCGTCGGGACCGGCGCCGCCTGGAACTTCTGCTTCACGACGCGCGCGTCCGCGGGCGCGCGAATGGCGAGCGCGAACACGCCCCAGTCCTCGTGGAGCGCACCCTCCCCATCCACCGTCGATGGCGGAAACCCCGGCGACACGATCTGCAGATCGGCGGCGGCCGCCGACGCGGCGCACAGAAGCACGAACAGGAAAACGTTTCTCATGCCTTGACCCCCTGCCTGTCGGAGTTGACGACCTTGATGCCGTACATCTGGCAGAACGCCTCGACATCGCGGCGGTGCTCGCCGTAGAAGACGAACTGGTGGAAGCCGAGCACGTCGCGGCAGTCGGGCACGCGGTCCATGGCGAGCTCGACGCTCGTGCGGCAGCCGCCCGCGGGCGGCGTCTGGACGTTCCCGACGACCTTGCCCGTGTCGAGGATCAGCTCGTGCGGACCGCGGAAGTTCACCAGCGTGACCGGCGTGTCCATGCGCCACAGGACCTGCGGCGCGACGCCGAGGTTGGACTCGGAGTGCGAGCGCGCGATGTACGGCGCGGACTCCTTGCCGAAGCCGTCGAGCTTCGTGCCGCAGGTGCAGTGGGCGACGATCAGCGTGTTCTTGAACGTCTCGGGCACGGGGTCGTTCATGAAGCCGGCCTTGTCGAAGAGGTAGCTCACGAAGAGCATGCCGAGCGCGGCGTTGAGGTCGGCCTCGCAGCCGTAGGAGACGCCGGCATCGCCGAACAGCGTGACGCTCATGCAGGGCGGCGTGGGAACGACGCGCGAGGACACCATGCCGAGGCAATCGGTCGTGATCCCGTTGGCGTTCTCGTCGCGCATGAGGCGCTTGGCGGTCGTGAACGAACGCGCCGAGTTGAGGAAGTCGTCCGCCGTGGGCTCGACCACGCCCTGCGCGCTCTTCGCCATCGCGCGCGCGACCTCCCTGGCCTCGTCGGTCACGGGCATGCGCTCGAAGAGCTCGTTGAGCCGCCCGCGCGGCACGTACCTGACCTTGGTGCCGAGCCGGTCCATGACCGTCTCCTGGCGCGCGCCGCCCGCGACGACGAGGAGGCGCGTCGCGGCGAGCTGCTCCTTGGCCCGCACCATGCGGAAGGCCTGCTCGACCGCGCCCGTGTCCAGCGACGAGATCACGTGGACGCCGGGGCGGCGCGAGATCTCGCGCACGTGGCCGGTGAAGGCCATGCCGATGGGCGCGAAGAAGATCGCCGGGACGCCCGCCTTCGCAATCGCGTCGGCCCAGTGCCAGACGTTGATGTGCTGGAGCATGACGAAGACGGCGTGGGGCGTGCGGTCCTTGACCTTCGCGGCGAAGGCGGCGACATCGGCGTCGCTCTCCAGCGGCGCGGCCTCGGGCTCGAGGCTCACGCCCACCTTGCGCGCGAGTTCGTCGAAGATCCGCCCGTAGCGGGCGCGCTCGTCCTCGATGGGATACGCGGTGCCCGGCCAGCCGAGCCAGTAGGGCGGCTTGAACCGGATCACGGCGCTCATGATCTTCACCGCGGGCTTCGGCCGGAAGGACGCCAGGTCGACGTGCTCGGCCAGGTTGCCGGACTCCTCCGCGGCGGGCGCGGCGGCGAGGGGCGCCGCGAAGGCGCCGGCGGCGGTCGCCGTCATGAAGCTCCGACGCGACAGACCCGAGAGACAGCACGGATGGGAGAACAGATCCTTGCGCATGGGCAGACGCTCCTTGTTCTGTGCGGGCCGGCGTTCTCGTTCACACGCGACAGGGACAGTATATCGTATTGTACCGGGAGGGCGCCCCGCGCTTCAACGGGGCGGGGCCGCGACGGCGCACTCACGCCTGCGCGGCGCGCGCGCGGATCGCCGCGAGCCGCGCCAGGATCGGCGGGTGGCTGTACGACAGGAAGACCGTCAGGGGATGCGGCGTCAGGTTGCCGAGGTTCTCGACCGTGAGCTTCTTGAGCGCCAGGATCATGGCGTCGGGGTTGCCGGCGGTCGCCACGGCGTAGGCGTCGGCCTCGTGCTCGGCGCGGCGCGAGAGGGCGTGCTCGATGATGCCGAGCGCCACGGCGATCGGCGCGTAGAGGAACCCGAAGAAGAACAGGCTCGCGTAGGTCGAGAGGCGCTCCATGCCGAAGGCCTCGAAGAGGCCCGGGTTCTTGATGAAGAGCGACAGGAGGTAGAACGTGAGCCCGGCGGCGAGGCTCGCGCGCAGGATCGCCTTGGGGATGTGCTTCTTCTTGTAGTGCCCCATCTCGTGGGCCACGATCGCAACGAGCTCCTCGACCGTGTGCTTGGCGATGAGGGTGTCGAAGAGGACGATCCGGCGCGAGCGGCCGAATCCCGTGAAGAAGGCGTTGGTCTTGGAGGAACGCTTGGAGCCGTCCATCGTGAAGACGCCCTTCATGGCGAAACCCCGGCGGCGGGCGTAGTCCTCGATGGCGGTCCTGAGGGGGCCCTCGGCCAGCGGCTCGAACTTGTTGAAGAGCGGCAGGATGACGTACGGCGCGAGGAACATTATGACGAGCTCGAAGGCGACGACCGCGCCCCAGCAGTAGAGCCACGCGCGCGCCCCGGCCGCGTCGAAGAGCCAGACGACGAGCGCGAAGAGCGCGCCGCCGAGGATCGCGTTCAGGAGCAGCGACTTCACGATGTCCAGGACGAAGGTCCGGGGGGTCGTCCGGTTGAAGCCGTACTTCTCCTCGATGACGAACGTGTCGTAGACGTCGAACGGCAGCCCGATGATCTTGGCGGCGACGATCAGAATACCCGCGAAGACGAGCCCGGTCAGGACCTCGCCCGCCGCCGCCCCGCGCGCGAGCGTGTCGACGAGGTTGAAGCCGCCCAGGAGGATGAAGGCGACCGACACGACGGTGTCGAAGGTGTCCTCGATGAGGCCGAAGCGCGTGGTCTCGCGGAGGTACTGCTGCGAGGTCCGGTACTTGGCCGGGTCGTAGAAGCCCTCGAATTCGGCCGGCAGGTCCTCCTTGACGTTCCGGACGTTGAGCCAGTCGCTCACGAGCTCGAGCACGTAGTGCCCGATGAGCGCCGCGAGCACCACCGCCAGGTAGCCGTTCATGCCGATCTCCTCGCAGGGCCGCCCCGCGGCGGCCGTGGTCCGGCGTTTGTACCACGAAACTGCGGGGAGGGCCACACGCGAGGGGGCGGACTCCGGCGGCGTGCGCGAGGTTTCGGAGGCGCGGGCGTCTTCTTATAATGGTTGATGGTATGGGCGGGGCGAGAGCCGGCGCTCAGCTCTCCGGCCTCGGAACGCAACACATGGAGGAACGCATGCGCGGGCTTGTCTTTCTCGTTGTGCTTGCGGCCGGAGCCGTGTGTTCGACCGCCCAGGACGTCGAGTTCAAGCGCGGCGACGCCAATGCGGATGGGGCCGTCGACATCTCCGATGCGGTGCGCCTCCTGATCACGCTCTTCCGCGAGGGACCCGCGCTCGCGTGCGCGGACGCCGCCGATGCGAACGACGACGGGACGCTCGACATTGCCGACGCGGTGTACACGCTCGGGTATCTCTTCGCCAAGGCCGCCGCGCCGCCTCCGCCCTTCGCGGCTCCCGGCTGCGACTGGACGCCGGACGCGCTGGATTGCCGGGCCTACGGCGCCGACAAGCCGTGCAGCGCGTCGCTCGACATGGTGTTCGGCCACGCGCACACGAACCACACCTCGATCCCCGAGCTGTGGATCGAGGCCGCGAAGACGACCTTTCGCGTGTACTACGGCCACACCTCGCACGGCAGCCAGATCATGACCGGCATCGCCATGATCCGCAACGATCTCTTCAACTACAACAACGGCGCCGGCACGCTGCAGATCCGGGAGACGACGACGGCCGACCTCGGCAACCCCGACACCACCGCCTGGGTGACGATCACGCGGGCGCAGCTCGACCGCGCCGACAACGATCGCAACGTCGTCATATGGTCATGGTGCGGGCAGCTCTCGACGCTCGATCCCGCGGTCGTCCAGCGCGACTACCTCGACAACATGGACCGGCTCGAGGCCGACTACCCCGGCGTCAGGTTCGTGTACATGACGGGGCACCTGGACGGCACCGGCGTCGCCGGCAGGCTCAACCAGAACAACGAGCTGATCCGCTCGTTCTGCCGCGCTGGCGGGAAGACGCTCTTCGACTTCGCGGACATCGAGAGCTACGACCCGGACGGCGCATACTACCTGGATCTCGGCGCCAACGACAACTGCGACTACCGGGACCCCGTGAGCGGCCAGACGCGCAACTGGGCGCTCGAGTGGTGCGCCGCGAATCCCGGCCGGTGCATCGCCTGCGCCTCGTGCGCCCATTCCCAGTGCCTGAACTGCCAGCTCAAGGGCAAGGTCTTCTGGTGGATGATGGCGCGCATGGCGGGATGGGAGCCGTAGGGGCGCCGGCACGCGGAACGCGGCGCGTCCGGCGCCGGGAGGCGCTCCAGGCGCGCCTTCTCAGTATCCGAACTTCCGCCGCAGGAAGGCCGCCGGATCCGCGGCCGTCACCAGCTCGAGGAGGAACTCGACCGCCTGGTCGTGATTCTGGAGCTTGCGGATGTCCTTGCCGTACGCCGTCCAGTTCAGACGCTTGCGGCTGAAGAACCGGCGGATCCCGGCGATGTCCTTCCGGAGCGCGGCCGC
>DHGK01000339.1:27173-27331 GCA_002402755.1 Planctomycetes bacterium UBA4800 | reverse complement strand
TCGAAACGTGCAATGAACACGTCCGTTGCGCAATTACGGCTCTGCCGGCGCCATGGAGGCGGGGACCGGAGGTCTCCTCGGCGGCAATCGCTCCGCGTCCCTGCTGTCTGAGACATCCCCCCTTCCGTCCCCCCTTCGGGAGAAGGGGGGAAACGCCG
>DHGK01000339.1:0-27131 GCA_002402755.1 Planctomycetes bacterium UBA4800 | reverse complement strand
TCGTCCTTCCGTCTTCCCCGGACGCCGGGAGGACTCGGCGCCCCGCATGCGGTAGAATTGCCGCACACGAAGGAGCGCGCATGCACGAGCACGAGCCGCACGAGGCATCCCGACCATGATGATGCTGCTGCGCCTGCGCGCACACATGCTGCGCAACTACTTCCGCAACCTGCGGAAGGAAGACATCTTCAGGTTCGCGATCCTCTTCGGGCTCTTCGGCCTCTTCATCGCGGGGGGCATGGCCCTGGTCGCGAAGGGTTTCTGGTTCGTTCTCAAGCTCCCCGCCATGGGCGAGATCCTGAGCAACGGCCTCGTCCAGTTCCTGTTCTTCGTCCTCTTCAACTTCCTGATCCTGAGCAACCTGCTCGTCGGCTACGCGTATCTCTTCCGCGGCCGCAGGACGGAGCTGTACTTCTCGCTCCCGCTGCCGGCGCCGCGCGTCTTCGCGCTCCACGCCGCCGAGTCGATCGTCCAGAGCTCCTGGGCGACGTTCCTCCTGGGCAGCGCGGTGCTCGTGAGCTACGGCGCCAGCCACGACGCCGGCGCCATGTACTACGCGCTCATGCCGGCCGTGCTCTCGGCGTTCCTCCTCCTGTGCGGCGTCATCGGCGTCCTGGGCGCGTTCCTGCTCGGCCTCCTGCGCCGCCGGTTCGGCCGCAAGGTCTTCACGATCGCGGGCGCCGCGTTCATCCTCGCGGGCGGCGCGTACCTCGTGGCGCAGCTCAGGGAGATCTCGTTCGCGCCGGGGCAGGAGCTGGTCCTGCTCACGCGGCTCACGGAGCGCCTCAGGGCGATGAGCTCGTCCTTCTGGCCGGGCAAGTGGACATCGCACGCGCTCCTCGCGTTCGCGCGGGGCTTCGGGGGCGAGGGGTTCTTCTCGCTCGGCCTGACGGTGAGCGCCGCGTGCGCGCTCTGGCCGGTCCTCGACCTTCTGGGGCGGCATCGCTACCTCGCGCTGTGGCAGGATCTGAACGCGCTGGCCGCGCCGCCGCGCCGCCGGACGCGGATCCCGCGCGTCCGCGGGCCGCTGGCCGGCCTCATCCGCAAGGACGTGCTCCTCTTCGCCCGCGATCCCACGCAGTCCCTGCAGCTCATCGTCTTCCTGCTCCTGATGGCGCTCTACACCGTGAGCCTGCTGCGCATCCCGCGCGACGTGCTGCCCGCGCCGTACTGGCGCTTCATCTCGCTCGCGAACCTGACGGCGATCTCGTTCATCCTCGCGAGCTTCAGCTCGCGCTTCGTCTACCCGCTGCTGGAGAGCGAGGGCGTCTCGATCTGGATCCTCATGTCGGCGCCGATCGGCCGGCGCGCGGTGATCGCCGCGAAGATGCTCCTCGGGCTGCTGCTCATGCTGCCCGCGGCGGTCTGCCTGGCGGTCGCGAGCCAGCTCGCCATCACGACGGACGCCGTGCCGCTCCTCCTCGGCACGCTCCTCATCGTGCTGCTCTCGGTCGCGCTCACGGCGCTCGCGCTCGGCTTCAGCGCCGCCTTCGCGCGGTGGAAGAGCGACCGGCCGAGCGAGGTGCTCGGCACGGCCGGCGGCACCGCCAACTTCCTGGCGAGCGCCGGCCTCGTGGCGCTCGTGATGGGCCTGTGGGTGACCGGCGACCTCCTGCGGGTGCACGCGCTGGGCACGGCGCTCCGGGCCGCGGCGCTGCTCTGCGCCGGCGCCGCGATCGCCGGCGGCCTGGCGTGGTCGCTGCGCGCCCTGGCGCGGAGGGAGTACTGACATGCGCGCCGGACGACTCCTCGCCTATGCCGCCGCGATCGCCTTCTTCACGACCATGCAGGGTTTCAACATCGCCCGCCAGGCGCGCTTCGAGCGGCTGAGCGGCTACAGCCGCGCCGTCGTCGAGTTCCTCGGCCTGCGGGTGTCGCGCGAGCAGTATCTCATCATCTACCACGAGAGCAAGCCGATCGGCTACAGCGGCTACACGGTGCAGAGCCCCGAGGAAGGCGGCGCATCGGTCCACGCCTACAAGATGACGCTCGACGGCTACGCGCGGCTCCTGCCGTGGCTCGGCACGCGCGGCGCGCTCGCGCTCCAGGGCGAAGTGCTGCTCGACGGCCTCGGCGAGATCATGGCGCTCGATCTCGCGCTCGATGTCGCGGGCGAACGCTTCAGGCTCGCGGGCGGGCGGGAGGGCGGCGAGGTCCTCGTCAGGCTCTCGCGCGGCGGCGAGGACCTCAATCTGGCCTTCACGATTCCGCGCAGCCTCGGCATCGCCGGCGCGGTGCTGCCGATCCCGCCGCTCGGCGACCTCTCCGAGGGCGAGACGCGGGAGATCCCGTACTTCGACCCCTTGACGCGCATGCAGGCGCGCGTCAGCGTGCGCGTGATCGAGCGCGCGATCACGATGGTCGATGGCGTGCGCATGGAGGTGCTGCGGCTCGATCTCACGGCGCCGTCGGGCACCTTCATCGTCACGGCGGGCATCGACGGCGACATTCTCAGGGTCGAGGCGCCGGGCGGCATCGAGTTCCGGCAAGGGTCATCGACGCAGGCGCATCGGATGTTCCGGGAGCGCGGAGAAGGACGGCAATGACGGAGATACTGCGCGTTGCGGGCGTGTCCAAGCTCTTCGGCGCCAAGCGCGCGCTGGACGGGGTCGACCTCGCGCTCTCGCGGGGCGACATGTACACGCTGCTCGGCCCGAACGGCGCCGGCAAGACGACCCTGCTCAAGCTCCTCT
The DNA here is from genome assembly GCA_002402755.1 of Planctomycetes bacterium UBA4800. Classification (GTDB taxonomy): domain Bacteria; phylum Planctomycetota; class UBA8108; order UBA8890; family UBA8898; genus UBA8898. Next base: position 24,438 of record DHGK01000339.1, on the reverse strand, counting down.
GCGGACTCCTCAGGCCCACGGAGGGCGCGATCAGGATAGGCGGCATCGCCCTCGATGCCGACCCGGTCGCCGCCAAGCGCCTCATGAGCTTCATCCCCGACCACCCCACCATCTTCGAGCGCCTCACGGGCTGGGAGTACCTCGCGTTCGTCGCGAGCACGTACCGGCTCGCCGAGCCCGGCTGGAGGGAGACGGCCGCGCGGCTGCTCGAGTTCTTCGACCTCGGCGAGGAGGCGCGGGGCCTGGTCGGCACCTACTCGCACGGCATGCGCCAGCGCCTGTGCTTCGTCGCGGCGTTCCTGCCCGAGCCGGCGCTGCTCCTCATCGACGAGCCGTGGGTGGGGCTGGATCCGCGCCATCTCAGGAAGGCGATCGAGGCGCTCCGCGCGGCGACCGCGCGCGGCACCGCGGTGCTGCTCTCGACGCACAGCCTGGCGCTCGCCGAGGAGATCGGCGGCCGAATAGGCATCCTCAACCAGGGCCGCTTCCTGTGGGACGGCCCCATCGAGAAGCTCCTCGGCGAGAAGGACCGCCTGGAGGAGGTGTTCCTGCGGCTGACCGAGGAAAAGGGATGAGGGCCGGCGGGGGCTCTGGACGGCGCCCGCCGAATTGGGCACAATCGGTGGAAGGCCGCGGGCTCCGGGCGCTCGCCGGCGAGCATCAACCCGTTCCAGAGGACATCAGGTGAGCATCAACTCCACGCTGCAGAAGCTCCGCACGGGCGCTCGATCCCAGGCCGAGAGACTCCGCGCCGGCTTCCACCCCACCTTCTGGGTCGCCAACGGCATGGAGCTCTTCGAGCGGCTGGCGTACTACGCGCAGCAGATCGTCTTCATGGTCTACATGCGCGACACGCTCGGCTTCGACGAGGTGCAGGCGGGGACCCTGAACGGCGTCTTCGGCGGCCTGATCTACCTCCTGCCGATCCTCTGCGGCACGCTCGCGGATAGCTGGGGCTTCCGGCGCGCGTTCAACGTGGCCTTCTCGGTGCTGGCGCTCGGCTACTTCCTGATCGGGTCGGTCGGCATGAGCGCGTTCTCCGGGCTGTACGGGGAGTCCATGTCCTCGCGCTACTGGATCATGATGGCGTTTCTCATCCTCACGGCCTTCGGCGGCGGGTTCATCAAGCCGTCGGTGCTCGGCACCGTCGCCGTGACGAGCAAGGAGGAGGTCAAGTCGCTCGGCTTCGCGGTCTACTACTGGATCGTCAACATCGGCGCGATGATCGGCCCGGTCATCGCGTACTTCGTCCGCGATCATGTCGGGCATGCCTACGTCTACCTGGTCTCATCCGCAAGCTGCCTGGCGATGCTGATCGTCAACCTGTGCCTCTACAAGGAGGTGCGCATCGCGAGCGCCGGGCCGCGGGAGTCGCTCGCGAGCCGGCTCAAGAACCTCGGCATCGTGCTCGCGAACTTCAAGTTCATGCTCTTCCTGCTCATCTACTCGCTGTACTGGATCATCTTCTGGCAGGAGTTCATCATCGTCCCCTACTACGTGACGGATTTCATCGACAAGGACTACCCCTACGAGATCGTGCAGTCGGTGTCCGGCGCGGGCGCGATCATCCTCCTCCAGATTCCGCTCAGCATCCTGACGAAGCGGCTGTCGACGCCCAAGTCGATCGTGCTCGGCTTCTGGATATCGAGCCTGATCTGGGTGATCATCGGCCTGTACCCGAGCATTCCGACCATCATCGCGGGCATCGTCGCCTTCGCCATCGGCGAGATGATCCAGGCCCCGCGCTACTACGGCTACATCTCGAAGATCGCCCCGCCGGGGCAGCAGGGCATGTACCAGGGCTTCGCGTTCCTGCCGATCGCCATCGCCAGGTTCGCGGGCGATCCCGCGGGCGGCTGGCTCTACAAGACCGCGAAGGAACAAGGGACGCCGGAGATCATCTGGTACGCGATGATCGCCACGGGCGTCGTCGCCGCGCTGCTCATGTGGGGCTACACGCTGCTTTTCTTCCGCGATGACGACGCCGCCTGAAGATAGAACGAGGAGGAACCCATGATGTTCGAGCCCACCGACAACTGCGCCGCGCACCGCTGCCTGTCCCGGCGCTGCTTCCTCGCCGCGACGGCCGCGGCGCCCGCCGCGTATGCCGCGGCATCCGGCGCCGCGCTGCCGCAGGAGGCCGCTCCCTTGGCGCCGCAAGGCCCCGCCGCGTCGGCCGTGACGAGGGTCAAGGCGGCGTTCGTCCGGAGGAAGGGCGAGTACGGCATGCGGTGGCCGGGCGCGGTCTTCGACGGCGAGAAGGCCAGGCGCGACTACACCGAGGCGCTCCGCGCGGCGGCGAAGGCGCTGGCCATCGAAGTCGACCTCCGCCCCGCCCCCATCCACAGCCGCGACGAGGCCAAGGCGTGGGTCGAGGAGGCCAAGGCGGCCACGCCGGACGGGCTCCTCGTCCTCCTTCTCGATCGCCAGGAGCACGCCTGGCCGACGGCGACGCTCGCCGCCGAGAGCGGCATTCCCACGATCGTTCACGCGCCGCTCGGCACGGCCTTCACGACCAACACGGCGCCGCTCGCCGGCCGCGCGGGCTGCGTCATCCTGGGCACCGATGATTTCGGCGAGGTCGTGACCGGCCTCAAGATGTTCAGGGCCCGCCGCAAGCTCGCCGACATGCGCTACGTGGTGCTCCGGGGCGCCGCGCGCAGGGCGGCCAAGGTCCCGTACCTCGGCACGAACCTCCAGTACGTGCCGGCGTCCGACTTCCTTGCCGAGTACATGAAGACGCCCGACACCGATGAGATCAAGGCGCTCGCCAAGGCGTACATCGACGGCGCCATGGGCATCGTGAGCGGCACGCCCCAGGACGTCCTGAACGGCATCAAGAGCTACGTCGTCGCGCGGACCATCCTCGCGCGCGAGAAGGGCGATGCCATCACCATGGACTGCCTGGGCGCGCTCGGGGCGAGCACGGTGAGCCTCCCGTGCATCTCCTGGTCGTACATGCTCGACCAGGGCATTCCGGCCGCGTGCGAGGCCGACATCAACGCCGCGACGACGCACGCGCTCGCGCTCTACCTCCTCGGCGTGCCGGGCTTCCAGCAGGACCCGGTCGCCGATACGTCGCGCGGAACGCTCATCGGCGCTCACTGCACCTGCCCGACGCGCGTGCGCGGGCCGGCCGCGCCGCCGCTCAAGTACGACATACGACATCACCACGGGAACCGCGACGCCGTGCCGCGCCCCATCTGGGAGATCGGGCAGCGCATGACGGTCGTCCAGTTCGTGCTCGGCGCGGACGAAACCGTGGCGCCGCGCCTCATCGTCGCGGCGGGCTCGGTCGTCGAGAACCGCGCCGTGCCGCCCGCGGGCGGCTGCGTCGTCTCGGTCGAGTGCAAGCTCGACGGCGTCGATGACTGCCTCGCCTTCCCCGGCTTCCACCAGCTCTTCCTGTACGGCGACCACACGCGCACGCTGCTTGCGTACTGCCGGCTCTTCGGCATCGAACCGGTCGTCGCGTAGGGGGCGCGGGGCGCCGTCCGCGCCGCGGCTGCGCGGCTGCGCTCGGCCCCGCCCCCGCGCCGCTCAGGCCGCGCCGCCTGCGATCATGTCCGCCGCCTGCTGGCCGGAGAGGAGCGCCATGGGCATCCCGCCGCCCGGATTGACGCTGCCGCCCGCGAAGAAGAGGTTGCCGTACTTCTCGCTGCGCTTCGGCGCCTTGAGGCCGAAGTTCTTCCACTTGTCGGACACGACGCCGTAGATCGCGCCGCGGTTCGAGTAGTAGCGGTCGCGGATGTCCTCGGGCGTCCACATGTCCTCGACGATGATGTGCCGGCGCAGGTCGGAGAGCCCCATGCGCTCGAGCTTCTCGAGGACACGCGTCCGGAGCGCCAAGTACTCCTCGCGCGCGAACGGCGCGTCCTGCAGGTACGGAATGTGCGGCAGGATCTTGATGTTCTCGCAGCCCGGCCGGGCCTGGGTCCTGTCCGTGCGCGCCGGGGCCACCAGGTAGATCGTCGGGTCCTCGGGAAGCCGTTTCTCCCGGAACACCGTCGCGAAGTGCCGCCGCGGGTCGCGCGAGAAGAAGAAGTTATGGTGCGCGAGCTGCGGGTACTCCTGATCGACCCCGAGGTGCAGGACGAGGCCCGAGCACGCCGGCTCGAACCGGTCGTAGCGAGCGAGGAACGCGCGGTTCTCCTCGAGCAGCCGCGCGTACGCCGGGATCACCTCCATGTTCGAGACGAAGACATCGGCCTCCCGCCGGCTTCCGTCCGCGAGCACGGCCGCCTCGATCGCGCCGCCGCGCGCGGCGAGCTTGACGACCTCCGCGCCCGTGAACACCGCGACGCCCGCATCGGCGGCGAGACGCGCCAGGCCCCGCGCCAGGTTGAAAAGCCCGCCGTCGACGTACCACAGCCCGAAGCGCGACTGGACGTACGGCATGAGGTTGAGCACGGCCGGCGCATCGTAGGGCGAGGAGCCGACGTACTTGATGAAGAAGTTGAGGATGTCGCGCAGGTACGGGTTGTCGACGCGCTTCCTGACGCCCTTGTCGACCGTCGCCAGCACATCGAATTCCGAGAACGCCTTCAGGCCGTGGAACTTGACCATGCCCCAGAAGGTGTCGATCCCCTTGTCGAAGTACCCGCGCGCCGTCGCCTCGTACAGGCCTCGCGAGTACTCCAGGAACCGCGCGAGCTGCTCCCCGTCGCGCGCCGTCAGCCCCTCGTTCTTCGCGACGGTCTCCTCGGCCCCGGGGTAGAGGTCGATCACGCGGCCGTCCTCGAAGAAGTTCCGCCAGTGCGGCCTGAGCTCGCGGATCGAGACGTAGTCGGCCATCCGCTTCCCGGCGCGCGCGAACAGGCGCTCGAAGACCTCGGGCATGGTGAGAATCGACGGCCCGAGATCGAAGAGAAAGCCGTCCCTGGCCAGCAGGTTCAACTTGCCGCCGAGGTGCGCGTTCTTCTCGTACAGCTCGACTCGGAATCCCGCCGCGGCGAGTGACACCGCCGCGCCGATGCCGCCGAGCCCCCCGCCGACGACGATCACTTTCCGCATGGCGTCTCCTTGTCACGCGGGCGCCCGATCAACAGGCGGAGCACCCGCTCGAACATCGCGCCGTAGGGCGGCCTGAGCAGCGCCGCGAGCGGCCATCGGTGCTGGTACAGCACAGCCCGGGCGTGCGAGAATGTCATGAAGCCTTCCCTGCCGTGGTAGGCGCCCATGCCGCTCGGGCCGATGCCGCCGAACGGCAGCGCGTCCTGCGCGGCCTGGAGCACCGTGTCGTTCACGCACACGGTTCCCGAGCGCGTGCGCGCGAGGATGTCCTCCACGCGCCGCGCATCGCGGTCGAAGCAGTAGAGCGCCAGCGGCGCCGGCCGCGCGTTCACGTACGCGATCGCCGCGTCCAGGCCGCGGTAGCCGACGATCGGCAGCAACGGGCCGAAGATCTCCTCCTGCATCACGCGCGCCTCAGGGGGCGCGTTGCAGAGGAGCGCCGGCGCGAGCTTGCGCACATCGTCGAGCGGACCCTCCCCCGCCGGATCGATGATGATGACCTCGGCCCCGCGCTCGCGTGCGTCGGCGAGGTACGCCTTCAGCCGGGCGATGTGCGCGTCGTTGATAATCGCCGTGTAGTCGGGATTGCGCCGCAGGGAGGGATAGAGACGCGCGATCGACGCCCGCAGCGCGGCGACGAGCGGCGCGACCGCGTCCTCGGGCGCGAGCACGTAGTCGGGCGCGACGCAGGTCTGCCCCGCGTTGAAGAGCTTGCCCGCCGCGACCCGCCGCGCGAAGACATCCAGCGGGAATCCCTCGGCGAGGATCGCGGGGGATTTCCCGCCGAGCTCGAGCGTCACCGGCGTGAGATTCGCGCTTGCCTCGCGCAGGATCTCCGCGCCGACCCGCGCCGAGCCGGTAAAAAACAGATGATCGAGCGGCAGCCGGCTCAGCGCCGCGCCGACATCCGCGCCGCCGGTCACGACGGCGGCGCACTCGGGCGGCAACGCCTCGCCGACGATCCGCGCGATCAGGGCGGCCGTGCGGGGCGCGAACTCCGACGGCTTCAGGATGACGCGATTGCCCGCGGCGATCGCCGACGCGAACGGGATCATCGCCAGGGAGAAGGGATAGTTCCACGGCGCGATGATGCCGACGACGCCCTTGGGTCCGGGGATGACGCGCGCGCGCGCCGGCCGGAACGGCCAGTTGACCGGCCGGCGCTCGGGCCGCATCCACGCGCGTAGATGCGACCGCGCGTGCGCGATGCTCGAGAGCGTGAGCCAGACCTCGGCGAGCAAGGTCTCGTGCCGCGACCTGCCGCCGAAATCGGCGTCGATCTTGTCCGCGATCTCCTCCCGGCGCGCCGCGATGGCGCCCCGCAACGCGTCGAGCCGGACCCGGCGCTCCCGGAGCGGCGGCGGCGGCTCCCGCAGCGATGCCGCGCGCATGCGCGCGCAGAGCGCCTGCAGTTCCGCGACGTCCCCGCCGACCTCCTCGCATCGCGGCTGCGCGCAGCCGCCGTTCTGCTCCACCGCAAGGTCTCCGCCATGCCGGCGCGCGAACCCGCTCGCGCGCACGGGCCCCATTCTCGCCGCCGCCGGCCCCGCGCGCAACGCCGGCCATTGCAAAACCGCGATTCTTTCATCACAATTACGCTCATGGGAGCATACACGAAATCCGAACGCGCGTCGCGCGTCCATGTCGTCGTGGTCGGCGCGGGCCCCGGCGGCACGACCGCCGCGGCGCTCCTCGCCCGGCGCGGGTTCCGCGTCACCGTGGTCGAGAAGGAGCCCTGTATCGGCGGGCGCAACGCCGAGCTCAGGCTCGGAGACTACCGCTTCGACGTGGGGCCGACCTTCCTCATGATGAAGTTCCTGCTGGACGGGATCTTCACGGAGACGGGGCGCCGGAGCGAAGACTATCTCTCGTTCGTCAGGCTCGATCCCATGTACGAGCTTGACTTCGGCGATGTCTCGCTCTTCCCCTCCTCGCGGCCCGAGGCGATGGCCGCGGAGATCGAGCGCGTCTTTCCCGGGCAATCGGCGGGCTTCGCGCGCTTCATGGAGCGCGAGCGCGTGCGCTTCCTGCGCATGTACCCGTGCCTCCAGAAGGATTACTGCAGCCCGACCGCGTTCCTGGCCCCCATCTTCCTGCGCGCGCTGCCGCGGCTCAGCCTCGGAAAATCCCTCTACGATGTCCTGAGCGGCTACTTCGAGCCCGAGCGGCTGCGCCTCAGCTTCACCTTCCAGTCCAAGTACCTCGGCATGTCGCCCTGGAGCTGTCCCGGCGCGTTCGCGATCATCTCCTTCATCGAGTACGCCTACGGCGTCTACCACGTCCAGGGCGGGCTGTGCAAGATCGCCGAGGCCCTCGCCAAGGTCGCCGAGGAGGAGGGCGCCGACATTCGCCTGAACGCGCCCGTGAAGAAGCTCCTGCTTCGCGGCCGCGAGGTCAGGGGCGTCGAACTTGAGGACGGCTCGCAACTTGCGGCCGATGCGGTCGTCATCAACGCCGACTTCGCGCACGCCATGACGCACCTCGTCGAGCCGGGCGTCCTCAAGAAGTACTCGCCGGCCAAGCTCGCGGCGCGCGAGTACTCCTGCTCGACGTTCATGCTGTACCTGGGCCTCGACAAGTCGTACGATCTTGCGCACCACCGCATCGTCTTCGCCCGCGACTACCATCGGAACCTCACGGACATCGCCGTCAACAAGACCTTGTCGGACGACTTCTCGTTCTACGTGCGCAACGCGACCGTGACCGACCCCGGCCTCGCGCCCGAGGGGCACGCCGCGATCTACGTCCTCGTCCCCGTTCCCAACAACACGAGCCGGATCGACTGGGCCGCCGAGACGCCGCGCATGCGCGAGCGGGTGCTGGATGCGCTGGCCGCCCGCACGCCCATGAAGGACATCCGCGACCATATCCGGCAGGAGGCGATCATCGCGCCGAACGACTGGGAAGAGCAGCGCGGCGTTTTCCTCGGCGCCACGTTCAACCTCGCCCACCGGCTCTCCCAGATGCTGTACCTGCGCCCGCACAACCGCTTCGAGGAGCTCGACGGCTGCTACCTGGTGGGCGGCGGGACGCACCCGGGAAGCGGGCTTCCGACCATCTACGAATCCGGCCGCATCTCCGCCAATCTCCTCTCCAGGGCGTTCGGCGTGCCGTTCGAGCCGCCGCCGCCGCTGCCCGTCTGACGCGAGCCTTTCCGCATCGCGGCAAGGGCGGCCAGCGCGCCCGCCCGCGCGGCGGCGTGCTCGACGATGGGAGCCGGATACGTGCGGCCGAGCTCGACGCCCGCGGCGCACAGCGCCTCGGCCGGCGCGCGCCAGGGCGCGTGGATCCAGCGCGCGGGCAGCACGGCGAGCTCGGGGACCCACCGCCTGACGTAGGCGCCCTCCGGATCGAACTTCCGCCCCTGCAGCTCGGGATTGAAGATGCGGAAGTACGGCGCCGCGTCGGCGCCGCAACCCGCCGCCCACTGCCAGCCGAACGTATTGTTGGCAAGATCCGCATCGACGAGCGTGTCCCAGAACCAGCGGGCGCCTTCCTGCCAGGAGACGCGCAGGTGCTTGACGAGGAACGACGCAACGATCATGCGCACGCGGTTGTGCATCCACCCCGTCGCCCACAGCTCGCGCATGCCGGCATCGACGATGGGGTAGCCCGTCCGGCCGCGTTGCCACGCCTCGCGCTCGGCCGGCGCACTGGCCCACGGAAAACGCGCGAACGCGATCTGCAGCGGATCGTCGGGCGTGCGCGGGAAATGCCACAGGACGTGGTGCGCGAACTCGCGCCAGACGAGCTGGCGCACGTACGCGTCGATGCCCGCCGCCCGTGCGGCCGGCGCCCCCTTCCTGCGCCGCGCGGCATCGCGCCACATGCGCCGGACGCTGATCTCGCCGAAGTGAAGATGCGGCGAGAGGCGCGAGGTTCCGGCGATGCCGGGCACATCGCGGGCCTGCGCGTACTTGTCCGCCGCACGCGCCAGGAACCGCTTCCACGCGGTGGCCGCGCCCGCTTCGCCCGGCGTCCACGCCGCCCGGAGGCCCGCGGTCCAGTCGACACGCGGGAGAAGCTCAAGGGCCTCGCGCCGAAGCGATTCGGGCGCCGCCGCGGGGAAGGGAATCTCCCGCGGCGGCCGCGCCGGCGCGCCGGCTCGAACGCGCGCCAGGAACGTCCGGAAGAACGGCGTGAAGACGCGGTACGGGGAGCCGTCCTTCTTCCGCACCGAGGCGGGCTCGGCCAGAAGCGCGCCGGCAAAGCTCCGCGTCTCGATTCCCCCGGCGCGGAGCGCATCCGCGAGATCGACGTCGGCCGCCGCGCGGGCCGGCTCGCAGGAGCGGCTCCAGTAGACGGCGCGCGCGCCCGTCTCCTCGACGAGTCCTTCGAGCGCCTCGCGAGTCGGCCCGCGGCGGATGACGAGCCGCGCGCCGCGCTCACCGAGCGACGCATCGAGGGCCCCGAGGGAATGATGCAGCCACCAGCGCGCCGCGGCGCCCGGCGCCCACGAGCCGTCCTCCTCGGGCGACCACACGAAGCACGGCACGACGGGGCCGCCGCGCGCGCACGCCGCGCCGAGCGCGGCGTTGTCGTCGAGCCGGAGGTCCCGGCGGAAGAGCACGATCGCGCCTTGTGATTCCATGGCGCTCCCCAGGCTACAGCGACGCGCGGCGGGCGGCAAGACGGCGCCCCAACGCTGCGCGCGTGCGTTGGCAGCGCACCGTGCCCGCAGTTACAATGCTGTTCGGCGCGCCGCCGATCGACACGGGCGGCGCCCGCGAGGAATCACGCCATGCTCAGTTCTCTTGCCCTCTGCGCCCTCTCCCTCCCGTTCGCCGCGGCCGAGCCGCGCGCGGGCGAGCCCGTCGACCTCGCCGAGTTCGGAACGCCTATCGCCGATGGAGGCATCGGTGTTGAGTGGACCGGCCCCCGCGAGGTGTCTTCCGCCGCGATCGCCGGCATCGACGACGAGCGCGCGCCGCGCCTCCGCGTCGAATGGTGGGGCAGCGTCTGGCCCCAGAACGGGACGGGCGGCTGGATGCGCCTCGACGATCCCTGGAACGGCGCCTGGGTCCGCATCGCAACGGCGCCGGTCAAGCAAGGCGCCGTCTGGCGCGTCGCGTTTCCGCCGCTCTCCAAGGAAGAATGGGAGCAGGCCGGCGACCATCGCGTCACGTTCCGCTGCACGCTGAAGCTGCGCGTCGTCGACATCGAGAACGCGCCGCTTCCCCGCGAGCTTCGCCTGCGTGCTTTCGGCAAGGCCGTCTGGGCCCAGGATCGCTTCGACATCGAACACAAGCTCGCCGCGGACGGCGGGATCACGGCGAGGATCGAGGTCGCGAACGGCGTCGTCGCCGCCATCGAGAGCCTGCCGCCGCCGCGCGGCGCGCGCGTCGAGGGCGCGGTGTGGACCGCGCACGGGGTCGCGGGAAACTCGGCCGGCGTTCGGGTCCGCCTCTTCTACGCGGATCTCGACGACCTCGATTCCAACGATCTGACGTGCGCGACGATCAGGCTCGGCGCGGCTCCCGATGCGACCGGATTCTCGTTCGTGCCGCAGGCCGTGCGCGTCGAGGGCGCGCTGTGGGTTCCCGATTTCGGGACGCTGGTGGCGCCCGCGGACCGCGCGATGTCGTGGGCCCGGAGTCCCGCGCCGCCCGCCGGGCAGCCGGGACGGGTGCGGCAGCGCATCGCCGGGCGCGCCGAGGCAACGCGCGCGTCGGCCATGGCGGGGATTCCGCGGCTCGCTCCTCCCCGCGACATCCCGATCGGCGTCCCCGCGTGCCGCCAGGAATTCTTCGTGAGCCCCGAGGGCGACTGGTCCATCGATGCGCTCAGCCTCAACACCGACAACGGCACGGATGCCGCGCGCTGGGCCTTCGCGTCCGGCTTCGGCAACGCCCGGCTGCGCGACAGCCTCCGGGCCTCGCTCGACACGCGCGAGCGCCCGGAGTTCGACGGCAAGGACCGCGAGGAGGCGTCGCGTTCGCTCGAGGACGGCCACCTGCCGCGCATCATCGTGACCTGGAGAAACGGCGATCTCCGGTATCGGCACGAGCTCTGCGCCACGGCGCTTCTCGGCGACTACGGCGACGATGCCTCCCGCCGCGGCGATGAGACCGTCGTCCTCCTGACGAAGCTCACCGTGACGAACTGGGCGGAGGAGCGGCGCACGGCGTTCGTGAGCCTGCGGTACTCGCAGGGCGACATAGGGCTCGATGAGGATGGACTGATCACGCTCGCCCTTCCCGAGGGCAGGAAGCCGCCGGAAGGGCTGATCGCCCAGCGCGGAATGATCTCCATGGACGAGCTGGGCAGCGGCCCATGGGGCTGGTCGCAGGCGCGCGATGACGAGGGCCGGCCGTATCTGACCTGGCGCGGCGGGCTCGCTCTCGGCGAACGGCGCGTGATGTACTTCAAGATCCCGTTCGTCGATCTCCTCACGGTCACCGAGCGCATGCGTCTCTCGCACATCAACTTCGAGGAGGAAGTTCCCGGGGTTCTCGCGTACTGGCGCGCGCGCCTTGCGCGCGGGACCGTGATCGAGACCCCCGACAAGGAGATCAACGACTTTTACAAGGCGGTCCTCTGGCACGTTGCCATCACGACCGACCGGGACCCCGAGACCGGTCTCTACAACCAGGGCGTCGGAACCGTCCGGTACCGCGTGTTCGCCAACGAGACCGTGATGATCGCCCGCGCCATGGACATGCGCAACGAGCCGGTCGAGGCGGAGCGGTTCCTGGAACCCATGCTGCGCTACCAGGGCCGCGAGCCGCTCAAGGGCCGCTTCTCGACCGCCGAGGGCGTCTTCCACAGCGCGGGCGAGTACACGCACGGCGAGTATGCGATGAACCACGGCTTCGTCCTGTGGGGCATCGCCGATCACTATCTCGTGACGCGCGACCGCGCGCACCTGGAGCGCGCGGCGCCGCAGCTCGTCAAGGGCTGCGACTTCCTGATCGCCGAGCGCAGGTCGACCATGGGCGCGCCGGACGCGCCGCGCCCCCCGATCCACGGCCTCGCGCCGGCCTCGTCGCTCGAGGACGTCGTCGAGTACCAGTACTGGTTCGCGACCAACGCCTACTTTCACCTCGGCATGAAGCGCGCTGCCCAGGCCCTCGCCGCCATCGGGCACGGCGAGGCGGAGCGCATCGCCCGCGAGGCGGAGGCGTACCGGCACGACATCGAGCGCGCGGCGCGCGAGGCGGCGACACGCGCCGCGACGACGACGCTTCGCGACGGCACATCGATCCCGTACGTGCCCTCGCGCGTGTTTCAGCGGCGCCACCTCACCGAGGGCTGGATCCGCGAGGCGCTCTACCCCGCGCTCCATCTCGCGACGGGGGAGGTCGTCGCGCCCCACGACCCGCTCGTGACGTGGATGCTCGACGACCTGGAGGACCGCATCTTCTTCTCGCGCCAGTCCGGCTACAACGTTGCGGATCACGAGACGGCCTGGTTCGAGCGCGGCGGCGTCACGCTCCAGCCGTGCCTCCTCGACACGCCGATCGTCTACATGGCGCGCGACGAGGTCGAGGCGGCGCTGCGCGCCTTCTGGAACTCCTACGCGCTCCTCATCTACCCCGACGCGCGCTGCCTGGCGGAGTGGGCGCCCGCGTTCGGGCGCGGCGGCGGCCCGCTGTACAAGACCTCCGACGAGGCGCGCTTCGCGATGTGGCTGCGCCAGCTCCTCATCTGGGAGGACGGCGACACGCTCCGGCTCTGCCGCGGCATGCCGCGGGAGTGGCTGCGGGGATCGGCGCGGACCGCCGTCGCGAACGCCCCCACCGTGTTCGGCATCACGAGCTTCCGGATCGAGGCCGATGCGGACGGCCGCCGCATCCGGGCCATCGTGACGCCGCCCGCGCGCACGCCGCCCCGCGAGCTGTGGCTGCGCCTGCGCCATCCCGAGAAGAGGCTCCCCGCGCGCGTGTTCGTGAACGATGCGAGGATCGACGCCGCGCGCGTTATCGGCGAGGACATCGAGCTTCTCCCATCGGATGCCGCGGCCGGGGGCGCGATCGAGGTCAGGGCGGAGTACTGAGACGCGAAGCCCGCGACGGCGCGGCCGCGCTCACTCCGCGCCCGCGAGCACGACCCTCTCCCCGTCGCGCACCACCTTGAAGCGGGTCGCATCGCCCGTCACCTTGCCCACGATGTTCACGGCGCTCGCCGCGCGCGGCGCGGCGCCCGTGCTCGCGGGCGTCCGGCCGAAGAAGATGCAGAACGCCTCGCCCGGCGCCCAGTAACCGAGCTCGCCGACGTCCACATCGGCGCGCGCCTCCGGCTCGCGCGCGATCTTGACCGGGATCTGGAAGTAGATCTCCTCCCCCCAGGTGTTCGCTTCCCCCTCGATGGGCAACGCGTCCCAGATGCGCTGCGCGCTCGGGCCATCGTTCAGCTCCGCCTTGAGGGACACGCCGCCCGCCGTGATCGTGATCGCACGCATGGCACGCTCCTTTCGGCGCGACATCCGGCCCGCCGGCACCGTCATGATGGCGCATCGCCGGCCATCCGGCAAGGCGCGGCGACGGGGCCCCCCGGCTGCGAGCGGCCCGCGACCGCGCGCCTCACCGCCCCCACCCCGCCTCGATCTCCTCGAGCGTCTTGCCCTTGGTCTCGGGCAGGCAGCACACGACGAACAGCGTGCTCGCCAGGCTGCAGCCCGCGTAGATCCAGAACGTCGCGGCCGGACCGATCCCGTCCTTCAGCATGGGAAAGGTCTGCGTCACGATGTAGTCCGCGAGCCACAGGAGCAGGATCGAGACGCCCATGGCGCGCCCGCGCAGCTTGGTCGGGAAGATCTCCGAGTTGACGATCCACGACACGGGCCCCATGGCCATGGCGAACGCGGCGACGAAGCCGAGCACGCCCACGAGCAGCACGCCGCCGCCCAGATCGCGGGAGAACGCGAACCCGACCACGGTCAGCATCACGGCCTGCAACCCCGTTCCCACGGCAAGCAGCGGCTTGCGCCCCAGGCGGTCGACCAGCCCGATCGACACGAACGTGAAGGCGATGTTCACCATGCCCACGATCACCGTCTGCCAGAAGGCGGCGCTCGTCTCCGTGCCGGCCGTCTCGAAGACCTTGGGCGCATAGTACATGATCGCGTTGATGCCGCTGAATTGGCTGAAGACGGCGAGCGTCGCCCCCAGGATCAAGGGACGCGAGTAGCGCGGCGTCAGAAGCTCCGACCATCGGCCCTCCTCGCTCGCGAGCGCCTCCTCGATCTGCGCCATTCCGCGCGCCGCGCTCGCGGCCCCGCCGATGCGCTCGAGCACCGCGCGCCCCGCATCGCGCCGCCCCGCCTTGACGAGCCAGCGCGGGCTCTCGGGCACGGCCGCGAGCAGCGCCATGAACGCGGCCGACGGCACGATGAGCGATGCAAACATCCAGCGCCAGCCGGTCGCCGTGTTCCAGGCCGCATCGCCCTGGCCCTGAATGAGCGTGTTGACGAAGAACGCGGCGGCGATGCCGGTGACGATCGCGAGCTGGTAGAGCGACACCAGGCGGCCCCGGATCCTCTCGGGCGCGATCTCGGCGATGTAGATCGGCGACAGAATCGACACGGCGCCGATCGCGATGCCGCCCGCGAAGCGCGCCCACCAGAATGCGGTCAGGGTCTCGGGAATCGCCGTGGCGTACGACGACAGCCCGAACCCGAGGCCGCAGAGAAGCAGGCCCGTCCTTCGCCCCAGGCGGTCGCCGGCGGGGCCGGCGATCATCACGCCGGCCATGCACCCGAGCAGCATCACGCCGGTCGCGAAGCCGAGGCCGCCGGAGCCGAGCGCGAAGTACGTCTCCAGGTACTTGTTGGCGCCCGCGATCACCGCGGTGTCGTACCCGAACAGGAACCCGCCGAACGCCGCCACCAGGCTCAGGAGCAGGATGTAGCCGACGTTCAGCTTCGATTCGGAGGGATCGTACGCCGTCATGGGGAAGCGCGTCCTTTCTTGCCGCAGGGCTCCGCGCGCCCGCCGCGAAGCGCGCGTGTCCGGAAACGCGGGCGCCGAAGGCCGCCATCGTACGCACAAGTCCCGCCGAACGGAAGGGATTGCCCTCGGATCGGGACGGGGATACCCTTGAGGCATGTCCCGACCACGAGGATTCCTCCCGCTGTGCGCGCTCATTGCCGCCGTGCACACATCGCGGGCCGGCGACTGGCCGGCCTACGGCCGCGATGGGACGCGCAACGCCGCCGCCGCCGAGACGCTCGCCGTGCCGCTCGCGCAGGCGTGGGTCTTCGCGGCGCCGCACCCCCCGCGGCCGGCATGGCCCTCCACCGCGCGGCAGGACATCTGGCACGAGCTCACGGACCTGCCGCACGTCGTCGCCTACGATCGCGTGTTCCACGCGATCGCGGCCGGCGACCGCGTCTACTTCGGCTCCTCGGCCGACGACAAGGTGTACGCCCTCGATGCCGGCACGGGCGAGGTCCGCTGGACGTTCTTCACGGAAGGCCCGGTCAGGCTGGCCCCCGCGTACGCGCAAGGGCGCCTGTACGTGGGATCCGACGACGGCTGCGTGTATTGCGTGGACGCCGCGACCGGCGCGCTCGTCTGGACGCACCGTGCCGCCGTGAGCGCGCGGCGCATTCCCGGTAACGGCCGACTCGTCTCCGACATGCCGGTCAGGGCCGGCGTTCTTGTCGACGGCGACACGGTCTATGCCTGCGCGGGGCTCTTCCCGCCCAAGGCCGCGCTCGCCTGCGCCCTCGACGCGCGCACCGGCGCGCCCCGCTGGTCGCGGCTCCTCGAGTCCGTGTCGCCCCAGGGGTACCTGAGCGCCTCGCCCGCGCGGCTCTTCGTGCCCACGGGCAGGACCTCGCCGGCCGTCCTGGATCGCGCCGCCGGGGAGTACCTTGGCGCGTTCGAGGGCGACGGCGGAACCGAGATCGTGTTCCATGCCGGCATTCTCTTCCACGGCCCCGGCAGGCATACGGGCGAGAAGCTCGCGGCCGGCGACCCCGCGACGCTCGCCCGCGGCGGAGAGCTTCCCGGCGTGCGCGCGGTCTTCGCCGGCGAGATCGCCTATCTCCAATCCAAGCGCGAGCTCTCGGCGCTGCGGTATGAGCCGTACCTCGTGCTGTCCCGGCGCGCAGCGCAGCTTCGCGGAGAGCGCGAGAAGGCGGTCGAGGCATTCAAGCGCGAGCCCGAGGGCGACAGGAAGCGGGCCGCGGCCGCGCGGGCCGGCGAGCTCGCCGCTCGGATCGCCGAGGCCGTGCAGGCCATGCAGCAGTGCGTCGTCTGGACGCACACGACGGCCTGCACCACCGCGCTGCTCCTCGCCGGTGATACGCTCATCGCAGGCGGCGACGGCGCGGTCGTCGCGCTCGCCGCCGCAGACGGCCGCGTCCTGTGGACGGCCGAGGTCCAGGGCTGCGCGTACGGCCTGGCGGCCGCGCGCGGCCGCCTGTTCGCGAGCACCGACAAGGGCGTGATTCACTGCTTCGCCCCGGCGGCGCAGGCGGGGGCGGATGTGCGCGCACCGGCGCCTGCGTCCGGCGAAGCGCCCGCGCCGCGCGACGTCGAAACGGCGCGGCGCATCCTCGCAACGAGCGGCGTGACGAAGGGCTGGTGTCTCGTGCTCGGAAGCGGCGAGGGCCGCCTCGTCCGCGCGCTTGCCGCGGCCTCCGATCTGGCCATCGTGGGCCTGGAGCGCGACCCGGGCAAGGTCGCGCGGAGCCGCGCGGCGCTCGATGCGGCCGGCCTGTACGGGCCCCGCGCCGCCATCCTCATGTGGGAGGGGGACCGCATCCCGTGCACCGACTACATCGCCGACCTCGTCGTCGCCGATGCGATACGTTCGGACGGAACACCGCCCGCCGAGTTGCACGAGATTCTCAGAGTGACGCGCCCCGCGGGCGGCGTCGTCTGCATCGGACAGACGGCGCCGCCTCCGCCGGGCGAGACCGCGCTCACGGCCGCCGCCGCGGGCGAGTGGCTGCGCCGCGCCGGCGAGGTCCGGGGATTTGCGGGCGGCGTGCGCGAGGAGGGCGGCGTGTGGATCGTCCTCAGGCGCGACGCCCTCGACGGCGGCGGCGAGTGGACGCAGCTCTACGCGAACCCCGGCCACACAGCGGCGAGCGGCGACGATCTCGACGGGGAGCTCGTCGTGCAGTGGTTCGGCGAGCCCGGGCCGCGCGAGATGATCGACCGGCACCACCGCGCCATGTCGCCGCTCGTCGCGCAGGGCCGCATCATCATCGCGGCGGACAACCGCGTGATCGCCGTGAACCAGTACAACGGCTCGCCGCTCTGGAGCCTCGACGTGCCGGAGTCCCGCCGCGTCGGCGCGCTCAAGTCCTCGGGCCACATGCTCGCCGCCGGCGATTCGCTGTACCTCATCCTCGGCGACAAGGTCTGGACGCTCGATGCCGCGACCGGCGCGCGCGGGCCCGTGCTCTCCATGCCGCCCGCGTGCGGCGCCGGCAAGGAATGGGGTTATCTCAATCACGCGGGCGGCGTTCTCCTCGGCACCGCGCAGCGCAGCGGCGCCGCGTTCAGGGAGCTCAGCCGCGCCCTGATCGACATGCTCGAGGGCGACTTCAGGGTCGTCGTCGTGAGCGACGCGCTCTTCGCGCTCGACCTGCGCGACGGTTCGCCCGCGTGGACCCGCTCCGGCAAGGCCTTCATGCCGAGCGCCATCACGGCGGGAAAGGACCGCGTATACTTCCTGGAGAGCCGCGATCCCGCGGCGCTCGGGGCCAAGGACGGGCGCCTGAGGGTCGATGCGTTCCTCGCGCGCGAGACGTTCCTCGCGGCCGTCGAGGCCGCGACCGGCGCGCAGTGCTGGGAGCGCCCCGTGCGGCTTCCCTTTCACCACATAGCGTACGCGTGCACGGCCGAGGGGCTCGTCCTCCTCTCGGGAAGCTACAACAAGGCCGCCGCGCTCTGGTACGGCATGTACGCCTTCGACGCCGCGACGGGCGACGAGCGCTGGCAGACGCACTTCCGCGCCATGGACATCCGCGGGCGCGGCTTCGCCGAGACCGGCGGCACCCACGGCGAGCAGTGGCAGCATCCGGTGATCACGGGCACCACGGTCTACCTGCGGCCGTACTCGTTCGACCTCGCAACCGGCGCGCGGCACAACTTCACGGCCTACCGCGGCGGCCACGGCTGCGGCGGCCTGACGGGATCGAGGAACTTCCTCTTCGGCCGCGGCGATGTGCCGCGCATGTACCCTCTTGACCGCGGGGAGACCGAGGGGATTCCGCTCACGCTGGTCTCGCGCCCGGGCTGCTGGCTCAACATCATCCCGGCGGGCGGCCTCGTCATCATCCCGGAGTCGAGCTCGGGCTGCACTTGCCCTTACTCGATACAGACGTCGCTCGCGCTCGTTCCCGAGCGCGCCGGGAAGGACTGACGCACTCAGGCCCCGCCGTCGATCGCGACTTCCTCGGTCGCCGCGCCCGCGTCGTGGAGCAGCGTCCGGTACCAGGCCGTCGCCGCGGTCAGCCTCGGCGCGAGCTTCTCGCACGCCCAGACAACCGAGAGGGTTCTGCGCGTCGCCGGGCCGGTCTTCGTGCGCTGCGCGTCCTTGACGGCGTTCGCGCACGGGCCGTTCGCGTCGCGGATGCAGAGCAGGCCCTCCACATCGATCGTCTGGCCCGACGCGTTGAAAACGTACTCCTCGCCCTTCGCCGCGACGGCGATCGAGAGCGGCGGCGCGGCCAGGTCCAGATCGATCACGCTGATCGGAAGCCCGCTGTGGAGCGACACGGCGTTGCAGGCATCGACGGCGAGGTTGATCGGCGCGAGCGCGCCCTCCCCCGCCGCCCTGACCAGGTACTCGGAGGCCGGTTTCCCGCGCCCGGTGGGCTTGTACCCGCGGCGGCGCAGGAGGTCGCGAACTGCGGCGCGCACTTCCTCATCGCGGACGAGGGGCGCCGCCGCGTCGAGCGCGAGAAGCGCCGCGAGCCGGGGCGGGGAAGGCATCTCGCCGAGCGGCCGCGGGAAGAGCGTCGCGAACACGCCGCACGCGAGCTCGGGATAGGGTTCGATGCGCAGACTGACCGGCATGTCCCCCATCGTAGAGAATCACGGAGGGGGCGCAAGGGAGGCCCGCGCCGGACAGGACGGCGCTGCCGCGAGGACACCGAGGGCCGCGACCGCGGCTGCCGCCTCGTGCGTTCTCCTGCAGCATTGAACGATCGTCGCCCACGGTTTTCCGTCTTCGTGCCTTCGTGCCTTCGTGGCTCCTTCCGTCTTCTCGGACTCCGGCTCCGGTCGCCATCAAAAAAGGGGCCCGGGTCGTTCGACCCGGGCCCCGTGAGAGCCTCAGCGGAAGCGACGGCTTACGGCACGCACGGCGTGGCGCAGGGCGGCAGTCCGCTCACCTGCACCGGGAAGTACGGCTTGCCGTCGGACGTGTCGATGCCGTCGGCCGCATAGCCCTTGCACGTGTTGTTGGCCGCCGTGATCGTGCTGTGGTCGGGCGCGAGCATCGGCTGCTGGCTGAAGAGATAGCCGAGGATCTTGATCGCGTCGGCGATGTCCAGCTTGTTGTCGTCGTTCGCGTCCGCGGCCTTCGCGCACACGGGCGGCGGCTTGAGGCCGCCGCCGAAGAGGTAGCCGAGGAGCGCGATCGCGTCGGCGATGTCGACCTTCGTGTCGGTGTTGACGTTGCCCATCAGGACGTAGATGTTCGTCGGGGGCTCCCCGCCCGAGGTCTTGTCCATGAGCCACGTGATGATCTCGGCCGCCACGGCGCCCTTCGGGTTGTCCTCGCTCATCGTCTGATACACGGGAGCCAGGCGCCCGCGGTTGCCGTCGCGAACGATGACGGGCTCCGCCAGCGCCCCACTCGTATTCTGCGCGAGCACGGCCTCCGCAAACCACGCGTTCCCGAGCGAGGCAAGCGGGAACGGACGGTCCGACTGGAAGTCACCCAGGCTCGGCGCGATGGCCGCGCCTTCGGCGGTGACGAACACGGGCGTGTTGTCATACCCCAAGTTGAAGCCGGTGAGATCCATCATGCTCTCGAGGCCCAATTGGCCGTTGGTCGCGCTCGACACGTAGAACATCCAGTCCGCGTGGTTGAGGATCACATCGCCGTCGGTCGACTCGATGAAGAGCTCGCCGACGGAGCCGTCGGGCATCGTATTCCCGGCGGGATAGA
This sequence comes from Planctomycetes bacterium UBA4800, assembly GCA_002402755.1. Classification (GTDB taxonomy): domain Bacteria; phylum Planctomycetota; class UBA8108; order UBA8890; family UBA8898; genus UBA8898. Next base: position 4,347 of record DHGK01000339.1, on the reverse strand, counting down.
GCGTGTCCGGGTAGTACCCGTAGAGGACCAGCACATCCAGCTTTCCGTTGTTCGTCCTGTCGCTCACCCACTCCGCAAGCGCCGCGTTGTTGTCGACGCTCGCGAACGGCGTGTTCGTGATCTCCGCTTCCGTCAGCATCTGCATGCAGATGGCGGCCTGCGCGTCGGCGGCGCCCTTGTCGATCCAGCCCACGGCACCGGTGTAGATCGCCACCTCGCCCTGGCCGACCACGGTATCGTCGAGCACCCTCACCTGCAGCGTCCCGTCCGCCAGGCCCGCCGCCGACGCCGTCACGGTGACCAGCCCCGCCGTAGAATCCTTGAAGTAGAACACCGCGGACGCGCTGCCCGCGGGAATCGTGACGGAGGTCACCGTGCCGTTGAAAGCGCCATCCTTCACGAGATCGAAGGCGCCGGTCGCCGAGCTCTTCGTCAGGCTCACGACCGTCGCGGTCTCGGCCGGGTACGGGATGCCGCCCGCGCCCTGAATCGTGACCGTCGCCTGGACGGGCCAGCCTTCCAGGATCTCGCTCTTGTCGCCGGCGAGTCCGAGCTCGGACGCGCCGCCCAGCTCCTTCTGCATGAGCCAGGCGATGATCTCGGCCGCGACGGCGCCCTTCGGGTCGGCTTGATTCTCCGCTTGGAACACGGGGATCAGGCGCCCGCGGGAACCGTCACGCACGATGATGGGATCTGCGTACGCGCCGTCGGTGCTCTGCGCGAGCGACGCCTCCACGACCCACTCGCCCGCGAGCTCGTTGACGTGAAACGGACGGTCGGTCAGGAAATCGACGAGGTGCTCGGCAATGTCGCGCCCTTCGTTCGTCACGGTCATCGGGTTGTTGCCGCCGGCCATCGAAATCCCCGGAATGTCCATCATGTTCTGGAGGCCGGCCGGCCCGTTCTCCAGGCGCGTGCCGATGGCGTCGTAGTCGACGTAGAACATCCAGTCGCCGTGGTTCATGATCGCATCACCGTCCGCCGACTCGATGAAGAGCTCGGCGAGCGAGCCGTCGGGCATCGTGTTGCCCGCCGGGTAGATCGACCGCGGCAAGCAGCCGTAGAGAACCAGGACATCCAGCTTGCCGTTGTTCGTCTTGTCGGTCACCCATTCGGCAAGTGCGGTCTGGTCGGATTCCAGCGTGAAGCGAGTCACCGGGATTCCGGCGCCGAGCAGACTGCCCTCGCAGATCGTCGCCTGCGCGTCGGCAGACCCCTTGTCGATCCACCACGCGGCTCCCGTGTAGATCGCGACCTCGCCCGCGGGCGCGAAGCTCCGCGCCGTCACGCTCACCTGGAAGGTCCCCGACGCGAGCCCCGTCGACGACGCGGTCAGGGTGGGCGCGCCCGGCGTCGGATCCTTGTAGTAGAAGACCGCGGTCGATTCGCCCGCGGGGACCGTGACGGACGTCACCGTGCCGTTGAAGCTCCCGTCCAGCGCGATATCGAACCTACCCGCGGCGGAGCTCGTCGCAAGAGAGACCACCCTCGCCGTCGTCACCGGACTCGGGCCGCCCATATCGTTTTGCACCTGCACCGCGAGCCTCAGTGGACGCCCCTCGATGATCGTCGCCGTGCCCGTGATCCCGAGCTTGGTGGGATTGCCCAGAGGGATGTCGTACAGCCAGGCAATGACCTCGGCCGCGACGACGCCCTTCGGATCGATGCGGTTGGCGGCCTGGAAGATGGGGACCAGGCGCCCGCGGTTGCCGTCCCTGACGATGACGGGATCGGCGCGCGTGCCGGCCGCGTTCTCGGCGAGCACAGCCTCGACGAACCAGTCGTTCGCGAGCTGATCGATGTGCAGCGGGCGGTTGGTCCAGAAGAAGAGCTGGCTGCCCTGGTACTCGGCCAGGGACGGCGAGATGTCCGCGCCGTCCGGCGTCACGGCCACGCGCCAGTCGTCCCACATGTTGATGCCCGGGATGTCCATGATGTTCATGAGGGCCGTATCGCCGTTGCAGCACGGCGTCGTGACGTAGAACATGTAGTCGGCGTGATTGATGATCGTGTCGCCGTCGGTCGATTCGATGAAGAGCTCGGCGATGGAGCCGTCCGGTTCAGTGTTTCCCGGCGCATAGATGCTCTCCGGCAGGTACCCGTACGTGATCAGCACGTCAAGCTTGCCGTCACCCGTCCTGTCGACCACCCATTGGGCGAGGTCGGCCAGGTCGGCGGAACTGTCGAACCATTCCCACGTGATCCCCAGGAAATCCAGCTTGTCGACGCAGATCTGGGCCTGCGCGTTGGCGCTCGGCAGGTCCGTCCAGCCGACGTTGCCGGTATAGATCGCCACCTCGCCCTGCTCGGCGGGAACGTTCTCGATGACGTTCACGTACAGATCCGACCCCGCCAGGCCCGCGGCGGTCGCCGCCAGCGTGACCATGGCCGCCGTCGTGTCCTTGTAGTAGACCTTCGCAGACACGCCGCCCGCGGGAATGGTGACGGAGGTCACCGCGCCGCTGAACGCGCCCTTTCGCGACGTGTCGAACGCGCCGGTCGCGGAGTCCTTGGACAGATTCACGGTCACGGCGCTCGGCGACGGCGTCAGGACTCCGTTCTCGTCGACGAGGCTGACCGTCACCCTGACGGGAGTGCCCGTGACGGCCGCCGCCGCGCCGGAGAGCGCCACGGTCGTCGTGCCCCGCTGCATGAGGTACGTGATCATCTCGGCGGCTACGGCGCCCCTGGGCAGAGCTCGATCAGCGTTCTCTTGGAACGCGATGGCCAGGCGCCCGCGGTTCCCATCGCGGACAATCACGGGATCGGCCCGCGTGGCGGCGCCATTCTGCGCGAGCGATGCTTCCACGTACCAGTCGCCGGCAAGCTCGTTGGTGTGGAAGGGGCGGTTCGTGCCGAAACCGACCACGCTCGGCGCAATCGCCGTTCCTTCGGCCGTCGCGACCACCGGTTGTATGTCAGGATCCAACCATGTCCACATCGTGATGCCCGGGAGGTCCGTGATATTGATGAGCCCGGTCTCGCCATTGTTCGGGACGTAGAACATGTAATCCGAGTGGTTGAGGATCATGTTGCCGTCGGTCGACTCGATGAAGAGCTCCGCGATGGACCCGTCCGGCTGCGTGTTCCCCGACGCGTAGATGGTGGTCGGGATCCACCCATAAAGGACCAGGACATCCAGTTCACCGTTGCCGGTCCTGTCGGCGACCCATTCGGCGACCGCCGAGTCATCGGTGGCGAGCATGAAGCGCGTCACGCTGATTCCGGCATCCTCGAGCGCGGTCTGGCAGATCTGCGCCTGGATGTCCGCGTTCGCCTTCTCGATCCACCCGACGTTGCCCGTGTAGATCGCCACCTCGCCGGCCTGCGCCGACACCAAGAAAGCCCCGAGAAGCAACAAGCCCACCGCCTTGAAGGTTCTGCTGTGCATGCCGACACCTCACCATTTCAAACGACCGATTGACGGAACCCACTGCCTACGAACATTCACTAACGATGGTACCGCCAGGGCGGGCAAAACTCAAGCCTTATCAGAGAAAACCGCCGCCCGGCCGAGGCGGAAAACGACGAGGGCCTGCCGCTTCATGAGCGGCAAGCCCTCGTCGAGAACCGTGCAGTGTGCCGCTACTGCGGCGGCCAGCCGCAGGGCGCAAAGGCCTCGCACCCGAGCGGATCGAACGTCGGATCGACGCCGCACGCGTCGAACGGGTCGGGCAGCGGTCCGGTCTGCGCGAAGAGATGCCCCAGAATCCTGATCGCGTCGGCGATGTCCCGCCGGGAACTTTTCTCCCCTTCCTCGGTCTGATAGAGTGAGGACCGTGAACCTGCCGGCAGATGCGTGTTTCAGCGATGAAGAGCTGGTGAGGCGCGCCGCACGAGGCGATCGGGAGGCGTACGGACTTCTGGTCGAGAGGCACTGCGGGCGGGTCGTCAAGACGCTGTACTACCGCGTGGGCGACCGCGACGAGGCCGAGGACCTGGCGCAGGAGGTGTTCGTGAGGGCCTACCGCGGCATCGGCGACTTCAAGGGCGAGGCGAGCTTCGGCACGTGGCTCTACCGGATCGTGCACAACACGGCCGCGAGCTACTTCGTCGCGCGCGGCGCCAGGAAGCGCGCCGGCGTGCGCGTGCCGCTCGATGCGTGCCCGGAGGCCGCAGCCGCGCCGGCGCGCAACGCCGACCCCCAGGCCGTCGCGATGGGCAGGGAGCTCAAGGACGCGATCGAGCAGAGCATCCGCGAGCTCGAGCCGGACATGCGCGAGTACGTGGTCCTCAGGGACATCGAAGGCAGGCCCTACGAGGAGATCGCGGCGATCGTGGACATGCCCCTCGGCACCGTGAAGAGCCGGATTCACCGGGCAAGGCTTCTCATCCGCAGAAGCCTGG
>DHGK01000288.1:1458-6355 GCA_002402755.1 Planctomycetes bacterium UBA4800 | reverse complement strand
AAGAGCAAGCCCGCGGCGGCCGGCCTGGCGAGCATGACGGGCTTCGGCGGCGCCGAGGAGAAGGCCCGCGCCGCGCTCGTCAGGGTCGACATCCGCTCCGTCAACAACCGTTACTTCAAGCTCCAGGGACGGTTTCCCGATGAGATCGCCTCCCTCGCGGGCATGGCCGAGGCACGGATCCGCACTGTCATCAAGCGCGGCACCGTGAGCGTGGTGGTCCGCCTCGACGCCCCGCCGGGGAGCCTGGCGAGCCGCATCGACACGACGCTGGTCAAGGCCTACGCGAACGCGGCGAAGAAGCTCGCGCGCGCGCACGGTCTTGCGGCGGATCTTTCCGTCGCCGCCATCCTGGGGCTCCCGGGCGTGATTCCGAGGCCCGAAGAGGGCTTCGCGGCCCAGGCGCCGGAGATCGAGGCGGCGTTCGACCGCGCGCTCGCCCGTGCGCTCGAACGTCTGTGCGCCATGCGCCTCAAGGAAGGCGCGGCGCTCGGGCGCGAGCTTCTCGCGCGCGTCGGGGAAGTCGGCGCGCTGCTCGGCCAGATCGCTGCCGAGCTGCCCGCGGCCCTCGAGGAGCTCCAGGCCCGCTTCAACGAGCGCGTCGATACGCTGCTCAGGGAGAAGGGGCTTGCGCTGGACCCGGCATCGTTCGCGCGCGAGGCGGCGCTGCTCGCCGAACGCGCCGATGTGACCGAGGAGGTCGAGCGGCTGCGCAGCCATTGCGCGCAGATGCACGACCTGCTGGCCGCGGGCGGCGAGGCGGGCAGGCAGCTCGACTTCATCGCGCAGGAGATGCTGCGCGAGGCGGCGACGATGGGCGCCAAGATCGGCTCTCACGCGCTGGCCGAGAAGATCATTCATCTCAAGGTCCAGATCGACCGATTGAAGGAACAGGCCCAGAACATCGAGTGACGGGCCGGGGGGGACATGGGCGGCGAGGGACTTCTGGTCGTGATCTCGGGCCCTTCCGGGGTCGGCAAGAACACGATCGCCGAGCTTCTGGTCGCGCGCGGCGCGGCCGTGCGCCTCACGACCGCCACCACCAGGTCTCCGAAGCCGGGCGAGGTTCCCGGACAAGATTACCACTTCTTCACCGAAGAGGAGTTCCGCCGCAGGATTGACTCCGGGTACTTTCTTGAGTATGCTCGGGTGTTTGATTCTCTCTACGGGACTCCCCTGGACGACGTCCGTCTGAATCTCGGCCGGGGGAAGACGATTCTGCTGCTCATCGATGTGCAGGGCGCGCGCCTCGTCAGGAAGGCCGGGTTGCCGGCCCTGCACGTGTTCATCGCGCCGCCGGATGCGGCGGCCCTGCGGGAACGGCTCCGCGGGCGCGGCCGGGAGAGCGAAAAGGAGCTCGCCGGACGCCTCGGAGAAGCCGAGCGCGAACTCGCGGCGCGGCACGAGTACGACCACGTGGTCGTGAACGACACGCCCGAGCGCGCGGCCGGCGCGATCGCCGCCCTGATCGCTGCGCGGCGCGGCGCGGCCGCGCCGGCATCGCCCTGAGACGACACACCACGGCACGGGAGGTACGCCATGCTCGATATCGATATGGAAGAACGCCTGGTCGACAAGCTGGGCGGCAAGTTCAAGCTCACCACGCTGATCCAGCGCAGGCTGGTCGAGCTCAACCGCGGCGTCAAGGCGCTGGTCGAGCCCGACCGTCCGGCGGCGCGCCAGTCGGGGCCGCCCAAGCCGCAGGAACTCGTCAAGCTGATCGTCAGGGAGATCCTCGCGGACAAGATCGCGCTCGTGCCCAAGAGCGAGCTCGACACGACCATCGAGGAGGCGGCCGAGGCCCTGCAGAAGGGCGGCGCGCCGGAGGTCGACATCTTCGGCGAGGAGCTCAAGAAGATCAAGGAAGAGCGCCTCAAGGAGCTCACGACCATCCTGCAGCCGTCGCTCGGCGACGATGACGACATGGGCGACCTCGACGGAGATGCGGAGTAGCCTCGTGGCCGACGCCGGCCGCACGCTGCTCCTCGGGGTCACCGGATCGGTGGCCGCGTTCCGAGCCGTCGAGCTCGCATCGGCGCTCGCGCAGGACGGCTGGCGCGTCCTGACGATCATGACCGAGGCGGCGCGCGAGTTCGTGCAGCCGCTGTCGTTCGCCGCGGTCACGCGCCAGCCCGTCCTGACCTACGTCGACCCGCCGCAGCCCCTCGGCGGCCTGGATCACACGACCGTCACGCGCGATGCGGCCCTGCTCGTCATCGCGCCGGCGAGCGCCCAGACGATCGCCAAGCTCGCGCACGGTCTGGCCGACAACTTCCTGACGCTCGCCGCGCTCGCCTTCCGCGGCCCCGTGCTCATCGCGCCCGGCATGAATTGCCGCATGTACGAGAGCGCGCCCGTCCAGGAGAACATCGCGGTTCTCGCCCGGCGCGGCTGCCGCTTCGTCGGGCCGGTCGAGGGCCGCGTTGCGTGCGGCGAGTCCGGCCTCGGGCGCCTCGCGCCCGTCGCCGACATCCTCGCGGCGATCCGTGAAGCCGCCGGGCGGTGATCGCCCGATGCGCTTCCTCGTCACGACCGGCCCCACGCGCGAGTACCTCGACTCGGTCAGGTACCTGAGCAACGGCTCGACGGGCGCGACCGGATTCCGCATCGCCGAGGAAGCCGCCCGCCGCGGCGGGGACGTCGTCGTCATCGCGGGCACGGTGTCGGCCGCGCCGCCGGCGGGGCTCGAGGTCATCCGCGTCGTCAGCGCCGCCGAGATGTGCGACGCCGTGCTCTCCCGTCTTTCCTCGTCCGATGTGCTCATCGGCGCCGCCGCGGTATGCGACTGGCAGCCCGCGCATCGCGCGCCCCGCAAGCTCGCCAAGCTCGACGGCCTCGAGGTCCGGTGGGTCCCCACGCCGGACATCCTCGAGCGCGCGGGCGCGCAGAAGGGCTCGCGCCTGCACATCGGCTTCGCCCTGGAGGACGCCGGCGGCCTCTCCAGCGCCGCGCAGAAGCTCGCGCGCAAGAACCTGGACTACATCGTCCTCAACGGCCCCGAGGCCATCGGCAGCCGCGGCGGCTCCTACCAGCTCCTGGCCCGCAGCGGCGGCATGTGGCACTTCGAGTACCTCACCAAGGAGATGCTCGCCGCGCTCGTCATCGACCTCGCGCTCCAGGGCGAGTCGGCGCTCGCGCGCTGACGCGCGGGCGCGGCATCGGTATCGCGCGCAACGCTCGGCGATGCACAGCGCCGCCTTTCGCGCGCAGCGTCTTGCGCGTAGGATGGTGGACACGCAAAGGAGGTTCCCCATGCATGCACCAGCGATCGGTCTCTGTGTCGCCCTGGCGGCGTCGTGCCTTCACGCCGACGTCCTGGAGGACATCGCCCGCACCGTGCCCGGCATCGCGCGCCGCGCGTCGAGCGGCGTCTACGACCCGGAGTCCAACATCGACGCCTACCATGTCGGCCCCGGCCAGACGCAGGTCCTGTGCGAGCTGCAGGGCCCCGGCGAGATCCGCCACATGTGGTTCACGCTCGCGGGCCGCGACCGCCGCTTCAACCGCACGCTCGTCCTGCGCATGTACTGGGACGGCGCGTCCGTCCCGTCGGTCGAGACGCCCATCGGCGACTTCTTCGCGGCGGGGAACGGCATGCGCGCCGAGCTCAACTCGCTGCCCGTCCAGGTGACGTCGTACGGCCGCGCGCTCAACTGCTACTGGCGCATGCCGTTCCGGAAGAGCGCGCGCATCGAGGTCGCCAACGAGGGCGAGCACGACCTGTGCGTCTACTGGCAGTTCGACTGGATGGAGCTTCCCGCGGCGCCGCCCGGCATGTGCTACTTCCACGCGCGCTACCGCCAGGAGTTCCCCGCCAAGCCCTTCTCGCCGTACATCATCTTCGATGGCAAGGGCGCCGGGCACTACGTCGGCACGGTGTTCTCGCTGCAGTCGAGCTTCGGGAGCTGGTTCGGGGAATCCGACGACCGCTTCTACATCGATGGCGAGGAGGAGCCGTCGATCGTGGGGACGGGAACCGAGGACTACTTCAACGACGCCTGGAACCTCCGGCTCTTCTCCAACGCCAACACGGGCGTGACGATCAAGGAGCCGAACGCCGAGGACTGCCGCTTCACGGCCTACCGCTGGCACACCCAGGCGCCGGTCACCTTCACGAAGTCCCTGCGGGTCGACATCGAGCGCCGGAGCTACGCCCTGGTCGTCGATCCCGCGACGGGCGCGAAGACGACCTACGACTTCAAGTACCGGCCGGACTTCTGCTCCTCGGTCGCCTTCTGGTACCAGCGGGACATCGCCGTCCCGTCCGAGCCCTTCCCGCCGGCCGCGGCGCGCATCAACAAGGAAGTCTTCGTCGAGGCGGCCGGCGAGGACGAGCGCCTGCGCACGTCGCCCGGCGTCAAGGCCGCGACGAGGTCGAACCGCGTCGCCAACCAGAAGCGCGCCCTCCGCGTCGAGAGCGACCGGCCGGGGGGCTGGCTCGAGATCCCGTTTCGCATCGAGGAGGCCGGCAAGTACTCGATCTCCGTCTACCAGGTCTTGACGCTGGCGGGCGGCGTCTGGAAGGTCGGCCTGCGGGGCCCCGCCGGCGAGATCGCGCTCGACAAGGCCATGGACTTCCACGACATCTTCGTGACGCGCAGGGAGAACTACCCGGAGAGCTTCCTGTACGGCACGTGGTGGGAGAAGAAGGTCGGCATTCACGCGCTCGCGCCGGGCGACTACGTCGTGCGCTTCGAGAGCGCCGCGGCGGGCATCTGCGATCTGGATGGCATCTCGATCCGGAGGTTTCCGTGGGACGATCTCCACGGCTGGATGGAACGGTACCTGGCCGAGGAAGCCGCGCTCTTCGCGGCCAGAATCGAGGAGGCGCGAACGACGGTCGCCGCGCTCGCAGCGCGCATCGAGGACCATCGCCGCGCGACGGGCGCGTACCCGCGGG
>DHGK01000288.1:0-1359 GCA_002402755.1 Planctomycetes bacterium UBA4800 | reverse complement strand
TACGCGATGCCGGGCGCCTGCGAGGGCGAGGCGCTCGAGGTCGCGGCGGCGGGCGCGGGCATCGCGCCGATCGTCCAGGCACTCAACGTGAACGCCGTGCCGCCGCTCTCGGCCGGGAAGCTCCTCTTCGTGCGCCTGCGCGAAAAGGGCGATCGAGTCGATCTCAAGCTTCCGCCGCGCCCGCCGGGCCGCTACCGGCTCGATGTGCGCGTGGTCACATCGTGGGACTACGGACTGCTCGCGCTCAGCCTCGACGGCAAGGAGCTCGCGCCGGCGATCGATGCGTTCTCGCCCAAGCCGGGCATAAAAACCGTGCCGTGCGGCGAGGTCGAGCTTCGAGCCGGCCCGTCCGTCCTGCGCATGGAGGCGGCGGGCCGCAATCCCGCCTCGCGCGGGTATTACGCGGGCCTGGACGCGATCGTGCTCACGCCCGTGAAGTAGGGCCCGCGCAAGAATAACTTGCGCGCCTCACAGGCAGGCCGGGCGGGGAGGCCGCGGAGGTCTCCCCGCCCGGTCCGGCCGCGCGCGCTACGGCATCACGATGGACGCGGAGCTGACGGCGTTCGCAGCCGGGTCGTAGACGTAACCGGCCGCCTCGACGTTCGTCACCGTGAACACGTACACGTCGCCGCTCTTCGCCTTGATCGGCACGGACTGGATGACGGCGATGCCGTTTGCATCCGTGATGCCGGCGGTGCCCGCCACGAGCAGCGCGCCGTTGAACGTCCAGTCGCCCGTTACCGTCGCGCCGGCGATCGCGGGCGCGAGCGTCACCCGCACCTCGCCCTTCGTGTTCTGCCCGGCCGGCACGAGGCCGGTCGCGATGGCGGCCACGCTGACCGTCATCGAGGACGACGTGACGTTGATCGTCACCGTGACGATCTCGCTCTCCGCCGAGCCGTCGCCGGCCGTGTACGTGAACTGGTCGACGCCCGTCCAGTCGGCGTCCGGATCGTACGTGAACGAGCCGTCGGCGTTCAGGACGAGCGTGCCGTTGCTCGGCCCGCTCACGAGCGCCGCCGCGAGCGGATCGCCGTCCACATCGCCGTCGTTGTCGAGAACGCCGGGCGCCGCGACCGCAAGCTGCGTGTTCTGCGCCGTCGTGTAGGCGTCGTCCGCCGCGACCGGCGCGTCGTTGACGGGATTCACGGCGATCGCGACCGTCGCGACGTTGCTGTCCGCGAACCCGTCGTTCGCCTTGTACGTGAAGGAGTCGTTGCCGTACCAGTCGCCGGCCGGCTCGTACGTGAACGAGCCGTCGGCATTCAGGACGAGCGCGCCGTGGCTCGGCCCGCTCACGAGCACCGCCGCGAGCGGATCGAGGTCCCCGTCGCTGTCGTTCGCAAGGACGCCGTCGAG
>DHGK01000268.1:17286-17438 GCA_002402755.1 Planctomycetes bacterium UBA4800 | reverse complement strand
CCGGCGCGGGGATCGCCACGCAAAACCCATCGCGGGCGATCACCGGCGCCGCAACGCGGCGTCCGGTGCATCGCCGAGTCCCGTATCCCATCCCAACAGCCTTCTATAGTCCGATAATGTATCTTATGTTGCATCGAGTGTCTGGTTGCATC
>DHGK01000268.1:9459-17186 GCA_002402755.1 Planctomycetes bacterium UBA4800 | reverse complement strand
GGTCTTGCCGTCGCGCCCGACGAGCGCCGACGGCGGAAAGCCGGTCTTGCGCGCCACGTAGTAGACCACGGACTCCCGTACGCCGTGGAGATTCGCAATCCACCTCACGGGACGGCGGCGCGCGATGTGCATCATGATGCGCTCGACCTTGAGCGTCAGATACGCGCCTTTCTTAAACTTCAGTCCATCGTGCTCGACGCTCGGAACGTCGGGGGTGTCGCTCGCGGCCATGAATACTCCTCCTCATTCTCTTCTCCGGCGAAGGCGCAGCGAGGCTATACGGCCGCGATGTCGTGTCCATGGTGCAACGCCCCGTTCCCGCCAACCCGGAATCCTCCACCTTGCGACGAATCCCTGAGACCCATCCGCCGCGGCGCCCGTGCGGCGCCTGACGGCGGACACCCACGCAATGACGCGCGCCGGCGCCCTTACGCACCGGCCCGCATGCGAACTTTCGGCAGGCCGTACACCGAGGTTTTCCCCTCGGTGAACTTTCCGTCACGCTTCAGTATGTCGATTCTCTCGGCGCGCGTCAGCACGCTGCGGCTGCGCGAGAGCTTCGCGTGTATCACCAGGCTCCTGTGTAGGCTCATCCGGATAACCTCCATTCGGTACGCGTCTTGCGAAGAACACAGTATAGCATTTGATGGTCGCGCGCGCCAGGGGCGCGGCGGACAAAAAAGACGGCGCGAGCCTCCGGCGGCGGAACTCGCCCGCCCGGCGGGGGAGATGGGTGTCTCCACCACCGCCCTACGCCTGGTCGGGCCCGCAGCGTTCCAGAACGAGATCGCCGATCTCGTAGCCCAGGACCTCGGCCGCGACCCGGCACTTCACGCGCATGAGCGCGTAGATCGGCTTGCGCTCCGCGCCGAGCGTCTCGTACGCGGCCTGTCCCTTGGCGATCACCAGGTCGGCCTCGTCGAAGGCCGTCCGAAGCTCCTGCGAGCACTGGCTGAGCGGGAGCCCGATGCAGTCGGCGCCCGGATCCATGATTGCGTCCGCCGCGGCGCCGAGCCCGGCCCGCGCCGCATCCTCGGCCGTCGCCCAGCCCAGGATCGGCCGCGCCCTGACGACCGAGACGATCCGCTTCTCCTCCAGGCGCTCCATGAGGAGCTTGTCGAGGACGATCTCGCCGGCGGCGCAGTGGACGAAGAGAATGCGCGAGGCGGCCTTCAGGTCGCGGCGGAAGTCCTCCCACGCATCGCCGTGGAGCGCGGCATCCTCGGCCCGCGCGAACAGCGCCGAGATCTCCACGTCGCGCAGAAGATCATCATCGAACACGTTCGCCGTGCAGGCCAGGCGGACGGCAAGCGCGAGCTGATGCGATTTCGGCACGGCATCGATCTGCGCGCGGAACTGCTCCTCGGCGGCCTGCGTCTCCTCGCCGATGCTCTTGCGGCGCTCCGCGTACGGATCGGCGACGCCCAGCGTCTTCTCCGCGCGCGTGCACAGCTCGGCCATGAGATCCGCGGGCGTCGTCTCGTACTGCCGCTTGCGCAGGAAATCCATCATCTCGGCCAGGATGCGGTTGTGGAGCCAGTCGTTGTCGGTGACCAGCTCGGCCATCCGCAGGATGCGCGCCAGGCAGCAGGGAATACACGCGGGCTGTGCGTTCACCGGGCTCGTGTCTTTCGTTACGGTCTCTGCCAGGGAGCGGCGCCTTCGAGCGCCGGGAATCCCTCGACCCCCTTTATGCTCTCGATGACCGGCCTGAGCGCGGTCAGGGCCTTCTCGGCGGCCGCGCGATCCGTCCAGCCGCCGGCGATCACGACGAGCTGCTTGCGGCCGCCCGGGGAGATCGTCACGGTGCCGGGATCGGGCACTCCCGCAAGGCGCAGGCGGCCGCACAGGATGTCGGCGAGCTCCTGGGCCTTCGGCGTCAAGGGCACGGTCTGGATGCGAATCACCCACGGCTGCTTCGGCGCAGCCGGTGCGGGGCTTCCCTTGCGCTCGACGGGCGGCGCGTCCGGCGGCCGCGCGCGCGAATCGGACGGCGGGATGCTCGGCGGCACTATCTTCCCCGCGGCCCCGTCATCGGCGCGTGGAACGCTGCGGGGCCCCTCGAAGCCGATCTCGCCGGGCGAGCCCTGGAACGGCGTCATGATGATGGGCGGCTCCTGCATCCGTCCCTTCTCGATTCCGTAGAGATAGGCGATGAGCGTGAGGAAGAGGCTGCACCCGATGAACGCCACGACCGTGGCGACCCTCACCTCGCAGGCGGCGCCGAGGAACCCGAACGTATGGCCGGCCCACGCCCCCCACCGCTCGCGCAATCCGGGGCGTTCGGGCATGCCGGCAGCCTGCGGCGCCTCGCCGCCCTCGCGCGCCCGTCGCTTCTCGCGCTCGACCGACAGGAGGAGATCGACGAGCGGCTCCTTCTGCTCGGCCGGCTTGTACACCTTGTCGCGCAGGTCATCGGGCAGGCCGCCCCACTCGATTCCCTCCAGCGGGTCCTGGCCCTCGGGCGTACGCTTGCGCTGCTCCCTGAGCAGCACCTCGATCAACTCTTTCGGTTCCTTCTTGCGCTGCATCCGTCACACTCCGGCGCCCCTCGGGCGCCGCGCGCCGCGGTCGAATCGGCGCCGCCGGGACATTCTTGCCGGTACTGTAGGGCCCCGAGGAGTGAAAGTCAACAACGATCCCGCCGGGGGCGGAAAAAGCGCCCGCGGGCCGGACGGACTGGCCGCGCCGCGGCCATCACATGTCCAGCGCGCTGAACTGCTGATCCTCCTGGAACAGCTCGCCGCGGCGGTACGCGATGAACAGCGCGTTCACGATGCGCGCGGGAAACTGGCGATCCTTCAGCGCGTTCATCTCCAGCAGCGCCTCCCTGATCGGCACGCCGGCCGTGCCCGACAGGTCGCCGCTGAGCCGCCGGTCGAAGTGCTTCGCCACGCCGAGGATCTGCGCGAGCAGCGCGATGTTGTCGCCGGTCTTGCCCTCGGGCGTGCCGCTGCCATCGCAGCGCTCGTCCTGATCCTTGATCGCCGCGAGCACGGGATCCATACCGGAGAGCTTCGACAGCAGTTCCTCGGCCGCGCGGCTGCGCCTGAGGGGCAGGAGCGTGGGCTCGGCAAGCTCGCGGTCCGACAGCCCCAGCACCGCCACGTTGTGCAGCAGGCCGCTCAGCCAGGCATACCGCACGTCCTGGGGGTCGAGGTTCAACGCGCGCGCCGTCGCGGCGCAGAAGCCCGCGACGCGCTCGCCCGTGCCCTTGCTTTCCGGCAGGCGGTGCTCGATCGCCGCCACGAGCACCCGCATGGCCTGCTTGAAGAAGACATCGTGCTGGCGCTGCGTCTGCGCCGCGACGATCACGAGGCCTAGCTGGGTCGCCACCGCGGTGAACAGCTCGAGATCCTCGGCGGCGAATCCTGCGGGATCGCTGCAGTCCGCGGCGTACAGCGCCCCGAACACCCTCCCGTGGGCCTCCAGCGGCGCGCACATGATCGAGCGCAGGCCGTGGGCGACGATGCTGTCCTCGGCCGAGAAGCGGATGTCCTGGCCCGCGTTGTGGACGAGAATGGGCTGGCGGTCGCGGCAGGCCTGGCGCATGACCGAGCGCGACACGCGATGCGGCTTGTCCGCCTCGCTCGACCATGATGCGACCAGCCGGAACTCATCCGCGCCCTCCACCTTCCGCAGCGTGAACAGGGATGTCTGCAGCGCGCGGATCGCAATGCCGAGCTCGGCCAAGGCCTTGAAGAGCACCGCGCCGAGCGTCTTCTCGCCCGCCACGATGTGGGCGATCCGCTCCATGGCGGTCAGGAGAGGGCTGTCCCTGAAGGCGCCGCGCCCGGCGGGAGGCGCCGCGCCCGCGGTCTTGCCCGTCGTCCGCAGGAGGAGCGTCTGGTGCGGGCTCACGGCGCCGTCGTGGAACTGGATCAACCTGCTCTGCTCGAGAAGCTCGGGCCGGTCCTCGAACGCGAACACGGTGCTGCCGATCCTGATCTTGTCGCCCTCGCGCAGCACGCGCTCGGTGACGGCGTCCTCGTTGATGAACGTGCCGTTGCGGCTTCCCAGATCGCGCAGCAGGAACAGCTCGTCCACGCGCGCGATCTCCGCATGGCGGCGCGATACCCCCTGGTCGGCGACCTGAATCTGCACGTCGAGATCCCGTCCCATGACGAGGTTGTCGCGGGAAAGCTCGTACACGGTCCCGACGTTCGATCCGCTCAAGACGCGCAAGATCGGCATACTGGCCTCCACTCAGCCGCGCGGGCGCGGCGCCACGCCCGCCGCCCCGAACCGGAATAATCCTATCGGCAAACCGGGTGCGCGGCAATACCGTACGCGGGCGCGACGCGCTGCGCGGTTGCCAACGGCACGCCGCGCGCATAGGATGCCCGCGGCGCCCGTCTGCGGCCGGCCGTGCACGGGCGGCAGGGAGGTACGCCATGCCCCGCACACTGTATCTGATCGACGGCCACAGCCACATCATGCGCGCGCACTGGTCCAGGGCGCCGGACCTGACCGCGCCCTCCGGCGAGCCGACCAAGGCGACGTTCGTGTTCAGCGCCATGCTGCTCGATCTCGCCCGCGCGCATCCGGACGCCTATGTGGCGGTCGCCATGGACCGCCCCGAGGGCCCGACACGGAGGCTCGCGGCGTTCGCCGAGTACAAGGCCGGCCGCGACCGCATGCCCGAGGTGCTCGTGCCCCAGATCGCGCGCATCCGCTCCATCCTCGAGCTGGCCGGCATTCCCGTCCTCACCTGCGCGGGCGAGGAGGCGGACGATGTCATCGCCACCGTGGTCGATCGGTGCAGGGAGCTCGACGTCGCCGTGCGGATCCTCAGCCGCGACAAGGACCTGTTCCAGCTCCTCGGTCCGGGGGTCGAGCTCTACGACCCGCAGGACGACACCGTCATCGACGCCGAACGCCTGCAGGCGCTCAAGGGCTTCACCCCCGCACAGGCCATCGAGATCCAGACCCTGAGCGGAGACCCGGTCGACAACGTGCCCGGCATCCCCGGCGTGGGGCCGAAGAAAGCCCTCGACCTCGTCGCGAGATACGGGACCGCCGAGGCCGTCGTCGCGCACGCGGGGGAGCTGACGCCCAAGCTCGGGGACCGCGTGCGCGCCTTCGCGCCCTCGCTTTCCATGACGCGGGCGCTGGTCACCCTCAGGCGCGACTGCCCGATCGAGTTCGACATCGAAGCGTGCCGGATCGGCGGCTTCTCGCTCGGACGGCTCGCGCCCGTGTTCCAGGAGCTTCGCTTCGCCAAGCTGCTGCCGATGCTCGGCGGCGAGCCGGCGCCTCCCGCGGCGCCGGCGGCCGCGCGCGGGCGGGAGACGGCGGCGGACTATCGCTTCACCACCGCGGTCTCCGACGGCGAGCTCCGCGATCTCGCGGCGGCGCTCGGGCGCGCGCGCGAATTCGCCGTCGACACCGAGACGACGTCGCTCAGGCCGCGCGACGCGCGCCTGGCGGGCATCTCCTTCGCCTGGGAGCCGTCGGGCGCCGTCTACGTGCCCCTGCTCGCGCGCGATGGACGCACGGCGTCCCTGGATGCGGTCAGGGAAATCCTCGGGCCGCTGCTCGCCGACCCCGGCATCGCCAAATGCGGGCAGAATATCAAGTACGACATCCAGACGCTTCGCGGCGCGGGCATGGAGCTCGCCGGCATCGTCTTCGACACCATGGTGGCATCGTACCTGCTCGACGCCGAGCGCCGCAGCCACGGCCTCGACGCCCTCGCGGCCGAGCTGCTCGCCTACGAGTGCATCCCCTTCTCGTCGATCATCGGGAGCGGCGGGGCCGAGGTCCCCATCACGGAGGCCGACCCCGCCCGCCTCGCCGTCTACGGCGCCGAGGACGCCAACGTGACGTTCAGGCTCTGGCGCGCGATGGCGCCCCGCATCCGGACCGAGGGGTTCGGCCCTTTGTTCGACGATGTGGAGATGCCGCTCTGCCGCGTCCTCGCCGACATGGAATGGGAAGGCGTGAAGATCGACGCCGCCGTGCTCGGGGCCATAAGCGTCGAGCTCGCCGCCGGGCTGGATTCGCTGCGCCGGCGGATCACCGACGAGGCGGGCATCGAGTTCAACGTGGATTCGCCCAAGCAGCTCGGCGAGGTGCTGTTCGACCGCCTCGGGCTGCCGGTCGTCAAGCGCACCAAGAGCGCGCGCAGCACCGATGCGGAGGTGCTCGCGGCCCTGGCGCCGTCGCACCCGCTGCCGAAGCTGGTGCTGGAGTACCGCGAGCTCGCCAAGCTCAAGAACACGTACGTGGACGTGCTGCCCGAGCTCGTCTCCCCCGCCACGGGGCGCCTGCACCCGAGCTACCACCAGACGGTCGCGGCCACAGGGCGTCTGAGCTCGTCGGACCCGAACATCCAGAACATTCCCGTGAGGACGCCGGAAGGGAAGCGCATCCGCACGGCGTTCGTGCCCGGGCGGCCGGGCGATGTGCTCATCGCGGCCGACTACTCGCAGATCGAGCTCAGAGTTCTCGCCCACTACAGCGGCGATCCGGCGATGCGCGCGGCCTTCGACGCGGGCGAGGACATCCACCGATGGGTGGCGAGCGCCGTCTGGGGGCTTCCGCTCGCCGAGGTCCCTTCCCACCTGCGATCGCGCGCCAAGGCGGTGAACTTCGGCATCATCTACGGCCAGACGGCGTTCGGCCTGGCGCGCGCGCTCGGGATTCCGCGGTCGGAGGCCGCCGCCTTCATCGCCGCCTACAAGGAGAAGTTCAAGGGCATCGCGGCGTTCGTGGAGCGCGCCGTGGCCGAGGCGCGCGGCGCGGGCGCCGTGAGGACGATCCTGGGCCGCCGCAGGCCGATCGCGTTCATCGATTCCCGCAACCGTGCGATGCGCGAACAGGCCGAGCGCCTGGCGGTCAACACCATCATCCAGGGAAGCGCCGCCGATCTCATCAAGGTCGCGATGGTGCGCCTCGCCCGCCGCATCCGCGAGGAACGCCTCCCGGCCCGGCTGATCATCCAGGTGCACGACGAGCTGATCTTCGAGGCGCCGGAGCGTGCGGCCGCCGAGCTTCGCGAGGTGATCGCCGCGGAGATGCGGGACGCGATTCCGCTCTCGGTGCCGCTCAGCGTGGACATCGCCTCGGGGCCGAACTGGAGCGAGTGCAAGCCGTAGCCGCGCTATTACGGGGCCAGGCTGCTGTACATGAGCACCGGCGTGATGTAGGAGACCGGCGTGAGCCTGTAGATGTACTGGTCGAGGAACGTCGCGATGTTCGCCACGACCGTGCGCGGGACGTAGACCATGTCGCGCGGCAGGAGCGTCAGGTCCTCTTCCTTGATCTTCAGGTTCACGTACCTGATATGGCGCGTACGATCCGGGCCCTCGCGGATGAGCAGGATCTCGCGCAGCTTGCCGCTCGGAAGGTTGCCGCCGGCCTCGAACACCGCTTCCATCGCGCTCATGCCCGGCCTGAGCGTGACGACGCTGGGACGCTGTACCTCTCCTGCAACCCACACAACCTCGGAGGCCGGAGCGACCACAGCGACTACAATGCGCAACTCCACGTTCTGGAACTCCTTCTGCTGCGTCGCGATCGTCTGCTCCGCCTCCGCCGTGGTCAGGCCGGCGACGAGAAACCGTCCCAGGAGAAGGTCGATGTAGCCATCGTTCTTGACGATGACGGGAGTCTGCGAGAACCCGGGCTGCGCCACCACCGTGACCGAGATCGAGTCCTGCGGCTTCAGCCGGTACGCCGCCTCCCGGCGCAGAATCTCCTTCTCGAACTCGGCGTTCACCATG
>DHGK01000268.1:1559-9413 GCA_002402755.1 Planctomycetes bacterium UBA4800 | reverse complement strand
GGGTCGAGGCGCGTGTTGCGCCTCCCTGCCGCACCGGGCGTGCCGCGCCGGTACCATGATAACACGTCCGTCATGCGGGCGGCACCGCCGCCAATAGTATCGGACGCCCGCGTACGGCGCTTGCGCACCCGGCCCGCAGATTCCGGGAATGCCGAGATCCTCGTTGCGGGGGGTGCCCGGCGCATGGTACAGTCTTGGGAAAGGTGTCGCGGGGGGGGCCCGCGGCCCCCCGCGGCCACGGCCGCACGCCGTGCGCCGCACGCGACGCCCGAGGAGGACCATGGCCGAAGAAGCCACGCAGGGGACACCGCTCGAAGGCGTCCCTCTCAAGAAGTACGTCACCATCCTTTTTCGGTACAAGTACTTCATCGCATTCGTCTTCGGCGCGGGCTCCGCGCTCGGCGTCGCCGCCGCAGTTCTCTTCGTACACGACATGGCGGTATACGACGGGCGGAAGCTCATCGTCGTCCAGAGCCCCCAAAATCAGCTCCGAAGCCTTCTCGAAGACGACGCTCCTTACCCGCGCCAGGACGACTCCATGCTTCTTGACGCGACGCTCGTGGAACTCCTCGATGAAAGCGTTCTCAGAGAAGTGGCGCGCCGGTGCAAGCTTGACGAGCAGGCGAAGATCCTCGTCGCCGAGAGCAACAGAAGCGCGGGCGGCAGGCTGTCCTCCTGGATCGATGACAAGATGAGCTTCCTGTTCGCTCCCGGATCCGCTCAACCGACGTTCCTGGACATAGCAACGAAGATCCTCAAGAGAAACCTGACTCTCTCCGTCATGGGAGACACCCGGCGAATGAGGCAGCCCAGCGGTTCAACGTTCCCGATCGCGGTCGGATATTTCAACCCGGACCCCGAGAAAGTCGCCGAGGTGATCAACACCTTCATTGCCGTGTCCCGCGAGCGGCGGAAGGCGCAGTTCGAGAGCAGCGACTTCATCAAAAGACAGGACGAACTCCTCGCGCGGCGTTTTCTGCAGATAGAAACCGAGTTCAGGGACGCGACGAAACGTCTCAGGCAGGTTTACGACGAACTCGGGCTCCCCTTCGACTCCGATGTCAATGCGGACTTGACGTTTCTCCAGCAGCGGGAGCTGCAAGCCGAGACCAGGATCGCCCAGCTTGGCGGCGACATCGCGCAGCGCAAGGCGCAGATTGCCCAGCTCGGGGCGAACCTCACATCGCTGCGCGAGTCCGGCGCAAGCACGGTGCCCGTGGCCACGCAGGTCGATTCGCCGGAGGCGCGTACGGTTGCAAGCGAGCTTCAGGATGTCGAGGCCGTCCGCCAGGAACTCCGACGGCGCTTGTGGAGCTCGCACGTTTCCGAGAGCGAGAAAGCGCAGCTGCAGAGCGCGGTCGAGCAGATTCAGAGGCGGTGGGAGGAGACGTACGCAAGACTCAGGGAGATGCAGAAGACCGAAACGATCCGCTCGCCGGAGATGGTGCGTATCGAGCAAGACATTGCGGTGCGCAATGCGGAGCTCACCACGCTGGAGGCCGAACTCCAGACCGTGAGAGACGCACGTGACAGGCAGCGCTCGGAAGAGATTGCGCGTCGATCCAAGATCGCGGATTTGTCGAGGCTCCGGACGGAGTATCACCAGTTCGCCACCAGGTTCGAAACCGCCCGCGCGCAGCTCGACGAGCGCAAGATCTTCAAGGATGCGCGCGGCCAGGTCGAGCACATCAGAGAGGTCACCAACGATGTGGAGATGAGCGACTCTCCTCGCGCGCTCGCCAGGCTCGGGCGCCGCAAGGTCGTCCTCGCGGCCGCGTTCGGCAGCGTCGTGCTCGCCCTCGGCATTGCATTCATGCGCGGAGTGATGCTGGACGCATCGCTCCACTCTCCGAACGATGCGGAGCGCGCGCTCGGCCTGCCGATCCTCTCGGCGATTCCCGAGTTGAAGCACGGCGTGCTCGGGTAGGCGCGCCGGACGCGGTGGTGCCGTGAGCGACGGCGAGTCGGCACTGCGAACGGCCTTCCTCGAGCATTGCGCCGGCGGCGCGCCCGACCCCGCGGCGCTGGCCGCGGCGCTGGCGCGGCGTGCGCCCCCCGCACCCGGCGACGTCGCTGCCCTCCTGACGCGCGCGCTCCCATCCGAGCGCGCCGAGAGCCTCGCCGATTTCATCGCGGCGGTCGAGGGCATCGCCCTCGGCCGCCGCCGCGACGCCGAGGTCGCCGCCTTCTTCGGGCGCGAGGAGCGCTGGATCGACGCCCGATGCGCCGGCCTCGGCATCGACATCCCGCGTGACGAACCGGCCGCTTCCCGCGCGGCGCTCGTCCAGGCCGCCGCGGCGCGCACCTGCGCCGGCGCCGAATCGCCCGCGGCGCTCCGGCGCGCGCACGCCGAGATCCTGGCGCTCGGCGGCGCGGCGGAGCGCGCCGCGGCCGCCGGGTGCGCCGCGGCGCTGCGCGCGGCCGTGCTCGCGCTCCCGCGCGAGCGCGCCGCCGCCTTCATGGCCGAGTGGATCGAGGATCTCGGCGCGCGCGCGCACGGTATCCGCGGCGCATGCAACGACGGCGCGGGCGGCGCGGCGAATCTGTACGCGGAGTGGAAACGCCTCGACGACCTGGCGCGGGAGCTGGCCGTTCCCGGCGCGCGCTCGGGCGCGCGCCGGCTCGGCACGCGCCTCCTACGTTCGGTCCGCGAGGAACGCCTTCGCGCGCGTCTCGATCGGCTGATCGGCCGCAGGGCCGTCCGCGCGCTCGACAACCTGGCGCTCCTTCTCATCGCCCTCATGGCGCTCCTGCTGGCCTGGGAGCTCCGGTTCGCGCCCGGCCCGGAGGCCGCCCGCGCCTTCGCGTACGCCGATGCGGCCATCTGCGCGCTCCTGCTGGCAGACTTCCTGTTCCGCCTCTGCTGCGCCGGGCCGTGGTACTTCAGGAGCCGGGCGCTCCTGGAGTTCTTCCCCCTCCTCCCCTATGCGCTCCTCTTCGACGAGCCCGCCCTCGGCCTCGAAGGCATACCGTTCCTGCGCTTCCTCGCCTTCTTCAGAATCGGTTCGCGCGCCGCGACGCTCGCGCGGCCGCTCGTGAGCTTCGCGCGCCTGGGAGCGTTTCTCGCCGGCGGCCTCGATCGGCTCGTGCAGGCTCTGCGCCCGCTCCTCGATCACGAGATCGTGATCGCCGGCGAGGAGCTTCCGGTGCCGCCCCGCGCGGCGCCCGAGCCCGGCGACCCGTTTGCGGAGATCCAGGCGCGTTGCTGTCACGGGCTCCGCGTCGCCTTCCGCTCCCTCGGGGCGGGCGAGGAACGCCGCTTTCTGGCGGCGTACGCCTGGTGCCTCGGCGCGCTCGCGCGGGCGATTGCAGCCGACGCCCCGGCCTTCACGGCGCCCCCGCCCCTGCGCCGGCCCCCTGCCTGCTCGGTGCGGGAACTCGCGGCGCGCCTGCGCGCGGCGGACCCGGTGCGCATCGAGCTCCTGCTCGGCGCGCGGCTCGCCGCCGACATCGCCTCGGCCCTGCGCCACTTCGATCTGCCGCTCCTGCGGCACCTCCCGTTCGTGCGCGCCTTCGCGCGCGCAAGCCGCATACGCGAACCGTCCGATGCCGTGTTCGAGGCCGCGCGTGCCCTCGCCGGCATGCTCGGGCGGGCCGCGGACGCCGTCGAGCTCTACGCCGATTTCCGCGGCGTGGGCACCGCGCCCCAGCTCGTCGACCGCGTGGCATCCTTCGTCGTCGTGCGCGCGCGGCGCGTTGCCGTGCGCTTCCTCCTGCTCGGGAGCCTCTTCCTGCTCGCCACGGTCATCGTCTACATCGGCGGCCTGGAGGTCATGATGCCGCTCGCGGACACGCTCGGCCGCTACCTCGGAATACCGATCGTCGTCCTCGGCATCTGCTCGGCATTCGTCTTCTCCCTCGCCCTGTACCTGAAGCGGCTCGCCGGCGAGGCGATCGAGACCTGGCGCGCGACCGCCGAGGCGCAGTTCATCACCATGGGCAAGGAGGCGAAGCAACGCCGCGATCCGCAGAACCGGGCGCTGCTCGAGGAGCGGGTGCTCGCCGAGGAGCGCCGCATCCTCGATGCGCCCGGCGGAGAAGCGTGGGCCTCGCGCGCCGCGCGCGTCGAAGCGATCTACCGCTGCTGGTGCGAGGGAACCCTGCTCCACGAGGGCGACGTCAAGCTGGCCGAGCAGCTCCTCGGCAACGTCGCGGTCCAGCAGATCCGCGGCTTCTGCCTGCGCGAGTCCGGGCGCGACCGCCGGCGCCGCGAAGCGCGCAGCCTGGCGGTCCGCTGCGGGTTCTTCTTCCGCCCGCACCACTGCTTTCGGCTGCTCGTCGACACCCTCGCCGTCGAGATCGCGAAGCTCATCGTCGAGTACGATCGCCATGCCGTGCCGCGGCGCGAGCTGCCATCGCTCACCCCCGAGGAACGCGAGGCGCACGCGCGCTGGCTCGCCGCCCCCGAGGAGGGACGCCGGCGGCGGGGAGCGCTTCCCTGGCACACGGAATTCCGGGGGTGCTTCTTCACGGCCGCCCACTTCCTGTCGCCCGATCCGCGCGCGCTCGCCGAGGTCGAGCGCGAATTCGGCCCGGAGACGGCGGCGCGCGTGCGCGCCGACCGCAGGAGCCTGATCCGCGAGCTCTTCGGCGTGTGGCCCTGGCCGCCCCTGCGCATCAATCCCTACCGCGCTTACATGCAGCGCGTGCGCTCGCTCCGGGTGTTGTTCCTCCCCGTGCGCGCGGCCGTGTGGGCGGCCCGAGGGCTCTGGGGCGCGGCAATGCGCGCGGCGGGGATTCTGCGCGAGATCCGCGGCGGGGTTCCCGATGCCCAGGTCGTGCGCAACGCGCACGCGCCCTTCAGCGTCGCGCGCCGGAAGATCCTCAGGATGCGCCGGACGCTGCTGGCGGAGGCGGCCGAGCTGGCGGCGTACGCCGATTCGGAGTACCTCGGCGTCGCCGTGCCGGCGCTGCCCGCGCGTCCGGCGCGCACGCCTCTTGCCGCCGCCGACGAGCTCGACGACGAGCTGCGCGCCATGCTCGGGCGGCGCCGGCGCGCCGTCGAGGCGGACGCGGCGCGCTTCAGCAGGCTCCTCGCAACGCTCGGATGGAACGGCGGCGGCGCCGCGCACGCCGCAAGGGTTCTCGCGGGCGAGGATGTGCCCGATCCGCGCGAGGCCGTGCGCGCGTGCTTCATGACGTACTGCCTGAACGCGGGCGATGTGAAAGTGCTGGTGCACGCCGAGGAGCTGCTGCGCGAGTTCACCGGCGGCCTCCGGAGGCATGCCGTGCCCGAACGCCGGATTCCCGCGTCGATCCGCCTGGCAGGGGCGCGGATCCGCGCTGCGTTCTCCCGCCGCCGCCGCGAGGCGCGCGCGCTCGCCGCGCGTCTCGCGCCCATGGTTCCCGAGGACGATGCGCGCCGGCGCCTGGTCCCCGCCCTCGCGGCCGCCGGACCGGAGCTGCGCGCCGCCGCGCGGCTTGCAACCGGCGATCCGGACGCCAGGATGCGGGCCCGTGAACGCGGCCGCGCCATCCTGGCGCGCACGGCGCGCGCGCCAGGCTTCGCCGGCGAGCAGCTCGTCACCGTCCGCACTCTCCACACGCTCGCCGTGCTGGATATACTACACTACGTGCAGCTCGTGGCGGATATCGGCGAGTACGATGACGGCCCGGCGTAGCCGGGCCGTCACGAGCGTCTCCGCCGTGCACGGCAGGCCGGAAACCACGACATGACGCAGCGCGTTCGGGCGGTGATCTTCGATCTGGACGGCACGCTCGCCGACACGCTCCGGGACATCGCGGGCTGCGCGAACGAATGCGCGGCGCTCCTCGGCGCTGCGCCGATTCCCGCGGAGCGCTTTCGCTGCATCATCGGCGACGGCCTCGCGGTCCTGGCGGAGCGCGTCCTCGGCACGACCGACCGGGCCCGGATCGATGCGTTCTGCGCCGCCTTCGCGGAGCGGCTCCCCGCCTGGCAGCTCCGGTCGACGCGCCTCTACCCCGGCGTGCGCGAGCTGCTCTCCGCCCTGGCGGCGCGCGGGATTCAGGCCGCCGTTCTCACGAACAAGCCGCACGCGCTCGCGGAGTTCCTCCTCGCCCATGTCGCGCCCGATATCCGCTTCGCCGCCGTTGCGGGACAGGCGGCCGATCGCCCCCGCAAGCCCGACCCCGCGGGCGTCTTCGCCATCTGCGAGCGGCTCGGCGTGCAGCCGGCCGCCGTCCTCTACGTGGGCGACAGCGCGGTCGACATGGAGACCGGCCGGCGCGCCGGCGCGGCGACGGCCGGAGTCCTCTGGGGCTTCCGCTCGGCGCGCGAGCTGGTCGAGACCGGCGCCCAGTACCTCGCCGCTCGGCCCGCGGATCTCCTCTCGTGCCTCGACGGCGTGCCGCCTCTCCGGCACCTGGCGACCGAGCGTCTCGTGCTGCGGCCCGCCCTGGCCGGCGACATCGCGACGTTTCAGGAGTTCTGGAGCGATGCCGAGGCCAATCGCATCGACCACGGGACGTCCGATGCCGGCGCCTGGCACTTCCGGAGCGTCGAACGCCTCAAGCGTCTCCTCAGGAAGCGGCCGAGCCGGACGATCTGGACCGTGCTCCTGCCGCCCGCCCTCGACATCATCGGGTACGTGAGGCTCCGGCGCCACAGCGTCCTGACCGGGCGCGGCACGATGGCGCTCCGCCTCGGCCGCGCCTGGTGGAACCACGGTTATGCGACCGAGGCGTTGCGCGCGTGGTGCCCGCACATCGCCGCGCAGCGGCGGCTCAAGGTGCTCGATCTCTCCGTCCTTGCCGCCAACGCGCCGGCGATGCGCGTCTACGCCAAGGCCGATTTCATCCTCGCGGATACGCGGCCGCGCGGCGGCCGGAACTGGTGTACACTTGAGTGGCATGCGCCCCGCTGACATCCCCCCCACCGAGCTTCCCAACCCCCGCAGCGCGCGGCTCGACGCCCTGTCGCCCCGCGACGCGGCGGCGCTCCTCATCGGCGAGGAGGCGGAGGCGGCCGCGGCCCTCAGGGACCGGGCCGGCGCGGCGGCCGAGATCGCCGTGTGGGCGGCCGGCAGCATCGGACGCGGCGGCCGTCTGATCTACGTCGGGGCGGGGACGAGCGGGCGGCTCGGCGTGCTCGATGCCGTCGAGTGCGTGCCGACCTTCCGGACCGACCCGCGCGAGGTCGTCGGCATAATCGCGGGCGGCCCCGCCGCCTTGACGCGGGCAATCGAGGGCGCCGAGGACAACGAGGAGGACGGCCGCGCGCAGGTGCGCGCGATCGACGTCGACGCGCGCGACACCGTCGTCGGCATCGCGGCCTGCGGGAAGACGCCGTTCGTGCTCGCCGCGCTCAGGGAGGCGAAGGCCCGGGGAGCGCGCACGGCGCTGGTGACCGCGGGGGCCCCGCCGCCCGACGAGTCTCTCGATGCGCTCGTCCTCCTGCCGTCCGGTCCCGAGGTCCTGACGGGGTCCACGCGGCTCAAGGCCGGCACCGCCACCAAGATCGTTCTCAACGCGATCTCGACGACGGCCATGATCTGCCTGGGCAAGGTGTACCGCAACCTCATGGTCGATCTGCGGCCCACGAACAGCAAGCTCAGGGCCCGGGCGGTGAGGCTCGTCGGCGACCTCGCCGGCGCGGATGCCGGCGCGGCGCGCGCGGCGCTGGAAGCCTCGCAGTGGCGCGTCAAGGTCGCGGTCGTCGCGCTCCGCAAGGGCATGGCCGCCGGGAACGCCGCACGGCTCCTCGCGGAGCACGGCGGCTTTCTCGGGAAGGCCCTCGGCGAGGTGCCCTGAAGCTCGCGCGGATCTGGGTAACCGTTCACAGGGCATCCCGAACACGCGAATCTCCGCTTTCAGCACATCACATTCCGGCGTCCTTCGTGGTGCCCTTTCTGATTCACCACAGAGAAGACAGAG
>DHGK01000268.1:0-1540 GCA_002402755.1 Planctomycetes bacterium UBA4800 | reverse complement strand
CTCTGTGCCTCTGTGGTTTCTTCTCCGTCAGATGACACCTGCCTGTGGACCCGACGACGGCGAGAAAACCGTGCACGGTTACGGATCTGGGACCGGCGCCGCCGATGTGGTAGAATCACTCCTTCTGCCATTGCGATTGAATCTATAGGAAAACGCCCGCACGCGCCGAGGTGCCCATCGATGCAACTCCTTTCGCGCATCGCCAGCGCGCTCGCGTCGCGGTGGATCACCGCGGCGCTCATGGGCATCCTCGCGGCGGCGATGGCGGTCATCACCGTCATCGAGGCCGCCGGCGGCGGCAAGGAAGTTCCGTTCCACCTGTACCTCTCCTGGTGGTTCACCGGCCTCCTGCTCGCCGCCTGGATCAATCTCGCCTGCACGCTCGCGCGCCGCTCCTGGTGGAGCCGGCGCGCGCTGCCGGGGCTCCTCGCGCACGCGGGACTGCTGCTCATCCTCCTCGGCGGCTTCGCGACCTGGAGGCTCGGCATGCGCGGAACGCTGCCGATCGCCGAGGGCGAGACCCACGCAACGTTCCTGGCGGATGCTCCCGTCCTCCGCGTCACGTCCGCCGAGCAAGGCGCCGCCCCGGCTTCCGACGAGTTCTTCATGCTGACGAAGGACGGCGCCTTCACGAGTGCGGCGGGCGCCGGCGGCGGACTTCTTCCCGGGGGCTTCGTCCGTGCGCTGAATCCCTTCGGCGCGCGCCGCGCGCGCACCTCGAACGGGCTGCCCGTCGTCATTCACGATCGCCTCGCGTCGAGCCGCGCGTCGCGCGAGCTCGACGCGGCTCCCGAAGGCGGCCCGCCCGGCATCGCCGTCCGCTGCGCCGGAACGGAGGAGAGCGTCCTCGCACTCCAGCAAGGCCGCGCGATGGAGACGGGCGAGGACGGCGTCTCCGTGCTGGTCTACGAGCATGCCGCGCCGGGCGAATCGCCCGGCGCGATCGTCGGCCGCGCGATGGCCGAGTCGATCGAGATCGCGCCGCCGGCCGGTGAGGCCGTCGTGATCCCGGTCGCGCTGCCCGCGGATGCCGCGCGGGAGCTGACGCACGGCCCGTACCGCGTGACGATCCTCGAGTACCACCCGAACTTCAAGCTGGGCAAGACCCCGGCGCCCGATGAGCCGCCGCGCAACCCGGCGGTCAAGCTGCGCGTGACCGGACCCGCCGGCGAGAAGGACCTGTACGCATTCGCCTACCACGAGTTCCACGGCAACCGGCTCGACGACGGCGCCGAGGTTCGCTATCGCCGCCCTCGCCCCGGAACCGTGCTCCTCCTGTCGCACCCGGACGGCCGTGTCGAAGCCTACCTCGATCGCGTGTCGCCGCCCCGGACGCTTGCGCCCGGCTCGCCGGTTGCGCTCGGCGCCTGCACGCTCACGCTCCTCGAGTTTCTCCCCTCGTCGCGCGAAGTCGAGCGCGTCGCCCCCGACCCGACGAACGCCGGCCCGCCCGCCTTTCTCGTGAGCATCGGGGCGTCCGGAACGCCCGCCTGGGTCAGCGACGGGCACGGCGCGGCGCGCGCGCCGGACGGCACGGCTG
>DHGK01000227.1:2450-2839 GCA_002402755.1 Planctomycetes bacterium UBA4800 | reverse complement strand
CTGCCCTTCGGGAGCCGGTACGCGTGCCACGCGCCGCCGTCGAGCACCATCAGGATCACGGAGCGGCAGTCCCAGCCGAGCGCCCAGACAGGGTCCGTGTCGGGGTTCGCGTTGCCGCGGATGTCGCCGGGGCCCCGCACCTCCGTGAACTGGTTGCGCCTGACCATGCGCCAGTCACCCCCGCCCCGCCATTCGGCCAGCGCCCCCGACGGAATCGCGGGGTCCGTCGCCACGCGCGGGTCCTGCTCGCCGTTGTTCGCGTAGACGAGCCGCCCCTGCCCCGAGAAAAGCCCCTTGCCGTGACAGCCGGGGAGCGCGCTCCACGCCGTGCCGGCGGGAAGATCCAGGCCTTGCACGTCTCGTATGTTGCCGTCGCGGATCAGCTCCGT
>DHGK01000227.1:0-2438 GCA_002402755.1 Planctomycetes bacterium UBA4800 | reverse complement strand
GTAGAGCTTGCGCGCGGGGTCGGTCAGGTGGCGCGCCATGCCAGTCAGGCGGCCGGGCATGGCCCGCCAGGGAATCGTGCGCACCGTGCCGTCCTCGCCGATCGCGTGGCAGCCGATGAAGAGCTGCCCCGATTCCAGGTGGATCATACGGTTCGCGTGCGTGCCGCCGATGCTCTCGGGGCGGACGATCCGCCCGAGGTCGGGCGCGATCTCGTAGAGCTTGTCGCTCGACCCCGCGTAGCAATGGGGCCCGTAGGTGATGACCCAGAGCCGCCCCGCCCAGGGCACGACGGCGCCCGTGCCGCACTCGTTCTCGTCGTTGTACATCGCCAGGGAGGGGTGGATTCCGCTGAAGGAACGGGGAGTCCCGGGCGCGGCGCATGCGTGCGCCGCCTCCAGGAGGATCAGGACCGCGGCGGTGCCGGACATCATCATTCTATTTATTGATGCTACGTGCGGCGTCCGATCCGGTCAACGCGATCCGGGCGTCCGGAATCTTCGTTTTTTTCCGGCATCCCGCTTCACCCGCGCGCGCCCGCCGCTCGAAGATGATACTGCGCGCGTTCCGACTCTGCGCGCAAGGAGGAGCACCGATGCATCAGCGTATTACCGGCACTCTGGCATGTCTGGCCGCGGCGGCGATCGTTTTCGCGGGGGAGCCTCCCGCCACGCACACGGTCGCGAAGGCGTCCTTCGTCATCACGAGCGAGCTCAAGGGCGTGTTCGCGGCGGACAACACCGCCGAGATCGTGCTCCGTCCCAAGGAGTGGAAGGCGCTGGAGGTTCTCGAGGCGGTCGCCCACGGAACCCGGGTCGGGGAGGGCGACGTGCTCCTCTCGCTCGACACCGAGGATCTGGACAAGGCCATCCAGGACCTGCGGGCGGAGATCCACGCCATGGAGATCGATGCGGCCCAGGCCGAGGTCTCGGTCCACGCGGCCGAGAAGACCGCCGCGCTGGACCTCGCGGGGGCGGAGAAGGCCCGCCGCCACGCGCAGGAGGACCTCGAGCGGTATCACGGCATCGACCGGCCTCAAGGCGAGAAGACGGCGCAGTTCGAGCTCAAGTACGCGACCCAGTCGCTCCAGTACGAGCGCGAGGAGCTCGCGCAGCTCGAGAAGATGTACAAGGCCGACGAGCTTACCGAGGAGACCGAGGAAATAGTCCTCACGCGCCAGCGCAACAGCGTCGAGCACGCGGAGTTCGCGCTCGATCGCGCGCGCCTGCAGAGCTCCCGCGTCATCGATGTCTCGCTGCCGCGCCAGCTCCTCGGATTGCAGGAGGAGGCCGCCCGCGCCGACATCGCCTGGCAGCGCGCGCAGGCGTCCATTCCCGCCTCCCTGCGCAAGCAGCGCCTGTCGCTGGAGAAGACGCGCGTCGATCTCCGGCGCGCCAGGGACAGGCTCGCGCGGCTTGAAACCGACCGCGGCGCGATGCAGGTCAAGTCTCCCATGAACGGCATCGTGTACTACGGCGCCTGCGACTTCGGCGAATGGGGCGATGCGCTCCAGGCCGCGGCCAAGCTTCGCCGCGGCGGCACGATCGCCTCCGGCCAGGTCATCATGACGGTCGTCAATCCGCGGCCGTTGCGCATCGTCGCCAAGCTCGCCGAGAAGGACCTCGAGCACCTTCGCCCCGGGATGCAGGGGCTCGCCCGGCCGGCGGCCGCGCCGGGGACGCCGTGCGCCGCGATCCTGCGCCGCATCGACGCCATTCCCCTGGCGCCCGACGCGTTCGGGGCCGAGCTGACGGCGTCGATTCCGAAGGACAAGGACTGCATCGTGCCGGGCATGCGCTGCACCGTGACGATCAACGCGTACGAGAAGAAGGAGACGATCGCGGTGCCGGCGAGCGCCGTCGCCGCCGATCCGCTCGATCCGGACACAACCAGCGTCTACCTTCTCGTCGCGGAAGGCCCGGTCAAGCGCGCGGTGAAGGCCGGCCCGCGTTCCGGCGAGAAGATCGAGATTCTGGAGGGGCTCATCGAGGGCGACCGCATCCTCCTCTCGCCGCCCGAGGGGCGCTGAGGCAACGGCATGATCCGGGCGATCATCGGCATCGCGGTGCTGCTCGCCGCCGCGCCGCCCGCGCGGGGAGCGGCAAATCCCGAGGATGTGCGCCTCGCCATCCGGCGCGGCATCGATTTTCTGGTCGCGCGGCAGGAAAAGACCGGCGCCTGGGGCTCGGCGCGCAACACGAAGGATCTGAACATCTACGCGCCGGTCCCCGGGGCGCACGACGCTTTTCGCACGGGAACGACGTCGCTGTGCCTCGCCGCGCTCATCGACAGCGCGGATGATCGGCCCGCCGTCCAGGACGCCATCGCGCGCGGCGAGCGCTGGCTGTGCGCGCACCTGCCGGAGCTCCGCCGTGCGACGGCGGATGCAACCTACAACATGTGGGGGCACGCGTACGCAATCCAGGCGCTGGTCCGCCTG
>DHGK01000295.1 GCA_002402755.1 Planctomycetes bacterium UBA4800 | reverse complement strand
TTCCGGTTCGCGTCGATGAAGCCGGGCCCGTAACCGGGCGCCGCCGGGTTCAGCGCTGCCTGAGGGGGCGGCGAATCAGCCGCCTGGATTTGTCCGGCCAGCGCCATCACGACGCCGGCCACAACGAACACTACCAACTGTCGTCCATGTTCCTTACGCATGATCCTGTCTCCTTTCAGGTGATGTGTGGCGTACGCGCCGCTCGCGATCGGCGCTGCTTGGAATCACAGCAACTCTCGTGCCGAACGAGCCGGCACCGTCTGGGCGGCGACACGGGGGTCTATCGACGCGGACCCGGTGCACGAACTGCACGGATGAGCACGCGCGTGCAGATTCTGCACTCGCGAGCCGCGGCATCCGGCATGTCGCCTCGGCGCGAGCTTGACCTGGACTCCCTGCCGCGGCTACACTCGCGATGTCATGCCGTCCATCCCGCGTGCAAGGCGCGCGGCCGAGGCGTTGCACACACGCGAGGTACCCCATGAAGAAACAGCTCCAGATCACGGTCGACAGTTTGTCTCGCCGCGGTTTCATGACCCGTTCGGCGGCGGTCGCGGGCGCCGCCGTCGCGACCTCCGGCGTCCATGCCGCGGGCTCGGACACGCTCCGCATCGCCATGGTCGGCTGCGGCGACCGCGGGACGCGCGATGCCGTCGTCTTCCTCCAGTCGGTGAAGGGCGTCGAGCTCTACGCCATGGCCGACATGTTCCAGGACAGGATCGACTCGTCGCTCGCCGAGCTGCGCAAGAGCGCTCCCGACAAGGTGAACGTGCCCAAGGAGCGCATGTTCCTGGGCTTCGACGGCTACAAGAAAGCGCTCGCGCTCGGGGAGGTCGACATCGTCATGTACCTGACGCCCCCCGGCTTCCGCCCGGAGCACGTCGCCGAGACGGTGAAGGCCGGCAAGCACATGTTCCTGGAGAAGCCGGGCGCGGTCGATGCGGTCGGAATCCGCGCGCTGCTCGCGGCCGCCGAGGAGGCCGACAAGAAGCGCCTCTCGATCGTCGTCGGCACGCAGCAGCGCTACGCGCCGCAGTACCTCGACCTCATCGACCTCATCTGGAACGGCCGCATCGGCGACATTCGCGTCCTGAAGGCCCACTGGATCTGCGACATGGTCGACTGGCACTTCCATCCGCGCCGGCCCGAGTGGAGCGACATGGAGTGGCAGATCCGCTGCTGGCCGTTCTTCACGTGGCTCTCGGGCGACCACCTCGTCGAGCAGCTCTGCCACAACATCGACGTGTGCAACTGGGTCGCGAAGGCCGTGCCCGTCGCGTGCACGGGCCTCGGCGGCCGCCAGTGCCGGACGGGCCCGGAGCACGGCCACATCTACGATCACTTCGCCGTCGAGTACCGCTACGGCAACGGCCTCACGATGATCGCCCTGGCCGCGCAGATGTACGGCGTGACCGGCGACGTCTGCAACCGCATCGAGGGCACGAAGGGCGTCGCCTACGTGACGCGCGGCGGCGCGCACATCGAGGGCGAGCGGCCGTGGCGCTACCAGGGCAATCCGTCGAGCGGCGAGGGCGAGATGTACAACGCGCTGGCGGAGAGCATCCGCGAGGGCAAGCCCATCAACGAGTGCCCGCGCCTGGCCCAGGCCACGATGACCGCGATCGCCGGGCGCATGAGCACCTACACGGGCCGCGCCGTCCAGTACGACTGGGCGCTGAAGGAATCGAAGGAGGACCTGCGCCCCGCGAAGTACGAGCTCGGGCCCCTGCCGGTCGCGCCGGTGGCGATGCCCGGAAAGACGCCGCTCGTGTAAGGGGCCGCCCGCGCCGCCGCGGCGGGAGCGCGCCGCGGCCGATCACCCCCGCGCGCCGCCCCTCTTGAGCGCCCGTGGCCCTCCGACCATAATGGTATGCATGCGGGTTCCGCCCGCGTCCGCCGGTCTGAACCGTCCCACGGCACAGGAGAGAACCGATGCGAAGAACCGTTGCGTGCGTGCTGCTTGTGTGCGTCTCCGCGTTCGCAGCCCAGACGAGGCCCGACGCGCGCGTCTTCCGCGGCGAGAAGCTCGACGCCGTCGCCATGCCCATCGGCGGCATCGGCACCGGCACCGTGTGGCTCGCCGGCGACGGCAGGCTGAGCGTCTGGCAGGTCTTCAACAACTCCGACGAGCGGCCGCTCCCCGACACCTTCATGGCGGTCCGGGTCGGCGGGGAGAAGGGCGCGCTGCGCGTCCTCCAGCGCGGCGACGGCTGGGGCCTCCCCGGCTTCGCCGATGTCTCGTGCGCCGGCGAGTACCCGTTCCTGACGATCGGCTACAAGGACCCGGCGCTGCCCATCGCCGTCGAGCTCGAAGGCTTCAATCCCATGATTCCCACGAGCACGAAGGACTCGTCGCTGCCCTGCGCGATCTTCCGGCTGACGGCAACGAACCTCGGGAAGGAACCCGTCGATGCGTCCTTTCTCTTCAGCCTCCTGAATCCCATCGGCTACGCGGGCGGCGCGAACCTGACCGGCCGCCGGTTCGCAGGTTTCGGCGGCAACCGCAACACGTTCCAGGCCCTGCCCGAGGGCGGCGTCATGACGCTCGCACTCCCGAACATGGAAAGCCCGCGCGTCGACAAGAGCTTCAGCCTCGCCGTCCTCAACCGCGGCGACCGCGCGCTCGCGACCTGCGCGGGCGTGTCGCTCGTGCCCTTCGCGCGCGACGCTGCCACGAACGCCGACGCCCTCTGGCTCGAGGGCCTGACGGGCGGCGAGCCGCCGCACATCTGGCAGTCGTTCGCGGCGGCGGCCCGCGACGGCGGCACGGTGCTCATCTCGGGCGCCGAGCTCAGCTTCTTCAAGCTCCTGGCAAGCCTGCGCGCCGGCGCGCGGCCGGCGTTCGAGTACGCCGTGTTCGAGGATTTCGAGCGCGGCTCCTACGAGGGCTGGACAATCGAAGGCGAGGCCTTCGGCGCGGCCCCGCACACGGGAACGTCGCCGAGCCAGCAGCAGGTGAGCGGCTTCGCCGGGAAGAGGCTCGTCAACACCTTCGTCCCGAACGACGTGCCGCAGGGCCGCGCGACTTCGAAGCCGTTCAAGATCTCCACGCGCTTCATCGGCTTCCTCGTCGGCGGCGGCAGCCACGCGGGGAAGACGTGCATCAACCTGTGCGTCGGCGGCGCCGTCGTCCGCACGCGCACCGGGCGCGACAACGAGCGCCTCGAACCCGCGGAGTGGGACGTGAGCGATCTGGCGGGCAAGGAGGCGACGCTCCAGATCGTGGATGCGGCGAGCGGCCCCTGGGGTCACATCAACATCGACCAGATCATCTTCAGCGACGCGCCGCCGACGGCGATCCTCGCGCCGGCGGCCGGGCTCGCCGACGCGGCGGCGCTGGTCGATGCGCGGATCTTCGAAAGCTCGGCGGTCACCGTCGATGCCGCCGTCGAGTTCCCCGGGAAACCGGGGCTCGGCGCGTGGAAGGTCGGCGATGCGACCGCGGTCACGGCGAGCGACACGTTCAGCTTCAACCTGCTCCTCGAGCACCAGGGCACGCCGCTCATTGTGACGGGGCCGCTCGGCAGGGGACAGCTCATCGTCGCCCTCGCCGGGAACCTGCCCGCCGCGTGGGGTCTGGCGCTGCTTGCCGAATCGCGGGGAGGCGCGTACACGCACGGCGAGGGCATCGCCGCCGATTCGCGCCTCCGGGGCGACTGCGCGCTCGCCGCCCTCGGCGGCAAGCCCAGCGCCTGCGCGCGCTGGACCGACGCCGGCGTGCTCATGAAGGACTTCGGCGACGACGGCCTGCTTTCCGGGCCGGCCGATTCCGGCGAGAGCCCCGCGGGCGAGACCTGGAACGGCGCGCTTGCCGCCGCCTTCACGCTCAAGGGCGGCGAGCGCGGGACCGCGAGCTTCGTCCTCACGTGGCACTTCCCCAACGTCGAGCGCTTCGGCCACCGGGGCAACCGGTACGCGGGCTGGTTCGCCGATGCCGCCGATGCGAACGCGTACGTCCGCAAGAACCTCGAACGCCTCGTCGCGGACACGCGCCTCTATCACGACACGATGTACGCGACCAATCTCCCCTACCTCGCCGTCGATGCGATCACATCGCAGACGGTGATCCTGCGCGGGCCGACCTGCTGGTGGGCCCTGAAGCACAAGTCGACGGGCAGCGACTACTTCGCGGGGTTCGAGGGCTGCTACGGCTGCTGCCCGCTCAACTGCACCCACGTCTGGAACTACGCCCAGTCGCACGCGCGGCTCTTCCCCGAAATCGGCCGCAACCTCAGGTGGTACGACTTCATGCACTACCTGCGGCAGGACGGCGAGACCCAGCACCGCCAGCACACGCCGCACGGCGCATTCATCGACGGGCACTGCGCGGTCATCGCGGGCGCCTACCGCGAGTACCTGATGAGCCCCGACCGCTCGTTCCTGCGCACGATCTACCCGGGCGTGAGGATGGCCATCGAGTGGCTGATCGAGCGCATCGACGCCGACGAGGACGGCGTCAACGGGGGCGAGCAGTGGAACACGTACGACGTGGCGACGAACGGCGCGCACACGTTCCTCGGGTCGCAGTACCTCTCGGCGCTGGCCGCGGGCGAGGCGATGGCCAGGGTCATGGACGATCCGGGCTCCGCGGCCCGCTGGCGGAAGATCCGCGAGGCGGGGAGCGCGGCGCAGGACGAGCGCCTCTGGAACGGCGAGTACTGGATCCAGATCCCCGACCCGCGACCCGCGCGCGACTACAACACGGGCTGCCACTCCGACCAGCTTCTCGGGCAGTGGTGGTCGCACATGCTCGGCAACGGCTACCTCTACCCGCCCGAACGCGTGACAACCGCGCTCCGGTCGATCTTCAAGCACAACTTCAAGACCTCGTTCGAGGGTTTCAGGCAATCGCCGCGGCGCTACGTCCTCGACGACGACTCCGGCCTCGTCATGTGCACCTGGCCGAAGGGCGGACGGCCCAACCCGTTCATCCTGTACGCCGACGAGGTGTGGACCGGCATCGAGTACGAGGTCGCGGGCCTCATGATCTACGAGGGTCTGATCGATGAGGGCCTGGCGATCGTCAAGGCGGCGCGCGACAGGTACGACGGCAGGATACGTGAGGGTCTCAACTCCGGCCCCGGCGGCAATCCCTTCAACGAGCTTGAGTGCGGGAAGTTCTACGCGCGGGCCATGAGCTCGTGGAGCATCCTCCTCGCGAGCCAGGGGTTCATCTACGAGGGGCCGGTCGGGCGCCTCGGCTTCAAGCCGCGCTGGAAGCCCGAGGATCACGCGAGCTTCTTCTGCTGCGCCGAGGGCTGGGGCCTCTTCACGCAGACGTGCGCCGAGGGGCGGCAGACCGAGACGATCGAGTGCCGCTGGGGGACGATCCCGCTGCGCGAGCTCGTCTTCGCGGCGCCCGCGACCGCCAAGACTCCGCGCCTCACGCTCAACGGCAGCTCCCTGGGCCACGACGGCTCGCGGGCTGGCGACGAAATGCGCCTGCGCCTGAGAGAAGTCACGCTCAAGAAGGGCGACAAGCTCATCGTCGAAATTCCGTACTGATCCACGCTCCCGAACGCACGGAGGCGCGCCATGATCGCACCCGTTCTCTTCCTCGCCTTCTGGGCCGCCGGCCAGGACGAAGCCCTCGCCGGGAGCGCCGAGCGCATCCGCGCGCACCGCACGGGCGACCTCGTCGTCACGGTCGTCGATGCGCAGGGCGCGCCCATCGCGGGCGCCGCCGTCTCGGTCGGGCAGACGCGCCACGATTTTCTCTTCGGCTGCAACATCTTCGCGCTCGGCACCTTCGGCGAGCCGGCGCGGGAGGAGGCCTACCGCGCGCGCTTCAAGGAGCTTCTCAACTTCGCGACGCTGCCCTTCTACTGGGCGAACTACGAGAGCGCGCGCGGCGAGCCTCAGTACGAGCGCACGGCCGCCATGGCCGCGTGGTGCGCCGCGAACGGCATCGCGGTCAAGGGCCATCCGCTCGTCTGGAACCATCCGGCCGGCGTGCCCGCGTGGCTGCCCGCGGCGCCCGAGGAGTCCCACCCGCTGCTCACGGCGCGGGTCGAGGCCTGCGTGAGCCGCTTCCGCGGCGTCGTCGACATGTGGGACGTCGTCAACGAGGCCGCCGACCCGTACCGCTTCGACGAGAAGCTGCAGATTGCTGACCTCATGAAGACAATCGGCGTCGAGAAGTACCTGCTCGATTCGTTCGCCGCGGCGCGCAAGGCCAACCCGAAGGCGCGGCTCTTGATCAACGATTACCGCATCGACGATGCCTACGCGCGCGTGATCGACATGCTCGCGCCGGGCGGCGCGCGCGTCTACGACTGCATCGGCATCCAGAGCCACATGCACGGCGGGGTATGGCCCGCATCCCGCGTCTGGAACGTGTGCGATCGCTTCGCCCGGTTCGGCGTGCCGCTCCACTTCACGGAGACGACGCTCGTCTCCGGCCCGCACGCCCAGGGAGGACGCTGGGGCCCGACCGAGCCCGCGCTCGAGGAGCGCCAGGCCCGCGACACGGTCATGTTCTACACGGCGGTCTTCAGCCACCCCGCGACGACGGCGCTCACGTGGTGGGATTTCAGCGACGCCCGCGCGTGGCAGGGCGCCGCGGCCGGCTTCCTCAGGAAGGACTGCTCGCCGAAGCCCGTCTACGACGCGCTCAAGAAGCTCATCAAGGGGGAATGGTGGACGGCGGCGGCGCTCTCGACCGACGCCGCCGGCAAGGCCGCAGCATCGGCCTTCTTCGGAAGCTACGCGATCGCGGTGAGGACGCCGGCGGGCGCCGAGGCAAAGGCCGCGGTCGAGTTCCCGCGCCCCTGGCCGCCGCCTGCAATCGAGC
Organism: Planctomycetes bacterium UBA4800; assembly: GCA_002402755.1. Classification (GTDB taxonomy): domain Bacteria; phylum Planctomycetota; class UBA8108; order UBA8890; family UBA8898; genus UBA8898. Next base: position 7,137 of record DHGK01000295.1, on the reverse strand, counting down.
GGGCGCGCAAGGAAGTCACGATCGTCGTTCCTGCGCCCTGACGCGGCGCGCGCTTCGTCTCTCCCGCGGCCGGCGCGCGGGACGCGGCGACGGAGCGGGCGGCACGTTGTGCGCGTGCAGCCCCATGCGACGCGCGCCGTACGAGACCATCGCGCCACCCGGCGCCCTCACGCCTCCGGCGGCCTGTGCGCCAGCTCCCGCAGGTGCGCCGTGGCGCGGGACTTCGATGCGAAGTCCTTGAAGGCGCGTTCCACGGCCCGCACATCCAGTCCGATCACGCGCGCGGCCTCCTCCGGGCCGACCGAGTGCTCCCACGCGTACAGGAGGAAGTCGAGCTTGTCGAACGGTATCCGGAAGAAGAACTCCTGGTCGCTCACCGGCAGGCTGAAGGTGTCGGGGCTCGGCACGCGCTCCATGATCTCCGCCGTCACGCCCAGGTGCGCGGCCATCTGGTAGATCTGGTTCTTGTAGTGGTTCGCCAGGGGCTCGATGTCCGTGCCGCCGTCGCCGTACTTGCAGAAGTCCCCCAGGAGCATCTCCGTCCGGTTGGTGGTGCCTCCCACGACGAGGCTGCGGCGCTCCGCTTCCCAGTACAGATGGACCATGCGGCTGCGGATCTTGATGCTCGCAAACGCGGCAATCGTCCGGAACTCGGTGATGCTAAGCCGCTTGGCGGCGATAGTGCCATCCTCGCGCTGCACGCGCAGCACGTAGAAGCTGATGGCGTCGCGCTCCAGGAGATCGGGAGGAAGACTGATGTGGTACCTGCAACCGGGGGTGTAGTCCGGCACGAGCTCCCGCAGGTACGCATCGCGCCACGCGTACGGCGCCACGCTGTCGACCGTCGCCGTGATGTCAATCTCGCGATGTTCGATCCCCAGCGCCTCGGCATGCGCCCGGGCATACCGGCCGCTCACAGGGTTGGACTCCTTCTCGGGCAGGATCAGCCCCACCACATTGTCCTTGCCCACGGCCTTTACGGCGAGCGCCGCCATCACCGCCGAGTCGATGCCCCCGCTCAGGCCCACGACGACCCCCCGGCGCCGGTAGACCTCCTTCGTCTCCTTCGCCACGAACTCGGCCAGCTTCCCCGCCTCGGCCGCCGCATCGATCTTCAGGACATCGAGATTGAACGCCATGCCGCACCTTCGCCTGGGGAATCTGTTTGGATCCCGCACATTGCCTGGCGTCATTGTCGCCAACAACGGCCCGCGCCGCAAGCCGCCGCCGACCCCGTCCGGGAGCGGATTCTCCGAAACAAGGGATTGCAGAAGCGCCTCGCGCGGCGTTACAATGATCTAGTGGTCAGGGGCACGAGCGCATGCATGCGCGCATCGGCGCCCGCGTGCATGCGCCGCAGAGGTCAAAGGTTGTTGAAAGGTCGTCGGAACACCGCCCGAGGCGGAAGAAAGGAGCTTGTCATCATGCAAAGAACGCTCGTAGTGCTTGCGGCGCTCGCGCTCGCGGTAGCGTGCGCCCCGGGATTCGCCGCCGCGATCGAGTGGGCGGGAAGCCCGGTCATCGAACTGAATGCGAACGATCTGACGCCGGGAGCGACCGGCGCGGACATCGTGTGGGAGAACAGGGCCGCGCCGGGGGGGGCGTTCGAGTCGGATCCGTTGCAGATCGTCCAGCCCACCGTGAAGCAGAGCGCGATCGGGCAGAGCGGCGTCACGAAGAACTACGTCGAGTTCGTGCGCGGCGGCGCCGGCGGCTACGGCGATGACGCCTCCTTCCTCCTGTGGAGCGAGGTCGCGCCGGACACCATCTCCCAGGGCAGCGGGTTCTCCGTCGAGGGCTGGGTCTACCTGACGTGCCTCGATGAGCTCCAGACGTACTTCAGCATCGCGCGGCGCGCCGGGCCCGACGCGCTGCCCGATCCCCCGCCGGAGATCTCGACCAACAACTTCGCCTGCTCGGCGGGGTGGGTGAACACGGGCGGCACCAGCAATCGCGCCATCGGCCTGGCGACCACCAACCTCACGTGGCTGAACCCGCCGCAGCTCGCCCCGTCGTACAACTACTTCGCCGGGACGTACGACGACACAACGCTGACCGTGTCGGTCTACGTGAACGGAGAGCTCAACAACTCGCTCGTCCTGGGCGCCCCGCTCGATATCTTCCCCGACCAGCCCGTGTACCTCGGAGCCATGTGGTTCAGCGGGAACGCCAAGTACATCCAGCAGGGCCTGAAGAACGGCGGCCTCGCCGTGCTGCGCGTGCACGACGGCGTCCTCACGGCCGATCAGGTGCGGAACAACTTCGAGGCGGAGCAGGCGGACTTCATCGCGTACCGTCCCATCTTCGACAAGGAAACGCCGGTCGCGGCGACGGTGGGCGCGGGCGCGCCGTGCGCAGCGGCGCGCCGTGCGCTCATCGCCCCCGTGTTCCTGACGCCGCCGTCGACGGACATCGCGTGGTCGTTGACCGGCGCGGTTCCCGCAGGCATCGCGATCGATGCATCCGATGGCACGATCAGGGTCGCGCGCACGGTGGCGGTCGGATCCTACGACGTGACGGTCGTCGCGACGAATTCGTTCGGCACCGACTCGATTCCGGTGGCGCTCACCGTGACCGCCGAGTTCTACGGACTGTGGGTGTCGACGTACGACGCGACGCAGGGCGTCGCCTACCTGAATCCCATCTCGAATCTGATGGCGATTCCTCCCAGCGGAACGGCCGTGCAGACGGACGACATCACCTACCCCGCGGATTTCAACTTCGCCGCGGCCTTCCCCGGGCTCACGGACAACGAGTCCTTCGCGATGCTCTGGCAGGGCCGGTTCAACGTCGCCATGGAGGGCCACGGCGACTACACCTTCGGCACGGAGAGCGATGACGGCAGCGTGATCTACCTGGACCTGAACGACGACGGCGATTTCAGGGACGCCGGGGAGCTCGTCGTCAACAGCAACGTGGACCAGCCGCCGACCGTGCTCACGGCCTCGACGACCTTGGAGATGGACTCGGTGCGGATCGCCATCGCGTTCTACGAGAACGGCGGCGGCCAGGCCATGACCGCCCGGTTCGGCCCGGGCGCCGGACTCACCTGGTTCGAGCTTGCGCCCATAGGCGGAGTCTCGGGCCACTTCACCGTGGACGCGCCGAAGACGCCCACGGGGCTCGCGGCGACGGCCGACGCCGTCGCGATCAGCCTCGACTGGGACGACAGCACGGCAGCCGATTTCGCGAGCTACAATGTGTACCGCAGCACCACGGCGGGCGGCGGCTACGGCGCGGCGCTCGCGAGCGGGCTCACGGCGAGCGCGTACACGGACAGCGACGTGGCGGAGGGCGTCGCATACTACTACGTCGTGACCGCGGTCAACTCGCACGGTTACGAATCGGCCCTGTCGGCCGAGGCGACGGCGACTCCGGGGACGAACGACGTGTACGTCTTCATGGGCGACGTCAACGGCGACGCGAAGGTCGACATCGCCGACGCGATCTCGCTGCTCGGGTACCTCTTCGGCGGCGGGACGAAGCCGCCGCCCGGCTGCGCGAAGGCCGCCGACGCCAACGACGACGACAAGCTCGACATCGCCGATGCGGTCAAGATCCTCGGCTATCTCTTCGCCGGCGGCGCGATGAACGGGCCCGACGGCAGCGTGGTCTCGTCCAGGGAAGGCGCTCCCGCGGCGTGCACGGCCTACGCCGCCGGCGCCCCGAACTTCCCGGACACGATCAACAACCTCCCCGCGTGCGAGACGCCGTGCCAGTAGCGGCGCCGAACGCAGGACGGCTTCTCGGGGCCCGGGCCGCGCGACCCGGGCCCTTCTCGTTCATGCGCCGGGCCGGCCGGCGCCGGCCCGCGCGAGCACGATTCCCGTGCGGCGCCACCGCGCCATGAAGTCCGCGTGCGCGAGGCGGCGCCTGCCGGCGAGCGGGTCCCCGACGACCACGAACCGGTCGCCGACCTCGAGGACGACGACGTAGTGATCGATGAGAAACCCCAGCTTGACGAGGGCGATCGTCAGGCCGGCGCGGCGCAGCTCGTCGAGCGATTCGAAGAACCTGAACTCGCACGCCAGCCCCGCCCCGCCGTACCGCGCGCGCAGCGCCGCCGCGAGCACGTCGGGATCCGTGCCATCGATCGGGTTCGTGCCCGCGAGAATCGCGATCTCACCCTCCGCGGCGGACAGTCCCATGCATCGCAGCGCAGTCACCGCGGCGGCCGGGCCGCAGGTGTAGCTCGTATGCTGCATGCACACGCCGTCCCTGTCGATGACCGTCGCCATGGCCGCGAAGCGGCCGTGAAGGAGCGCCGGCAGGAGGAAGGGAAGCACGCAGAACGAGCAGACGACCATCGCGGCGGCCGCGGCCAGGAAGATCCGTTCCCGCCGGCGCGGCAGCTTCGGCGCGAGCGTCGCGAACGCGTACGGCACCATGAAGGCGGCCGCAACGAGTTCGGTGCGGCCGTAGTGGATCCAGCACAAGGGCGCCGGCGCCGCGATGCGCGGCACCCATCTCCCCAATGCCATCGCGGCGAAGAACGCCACCGGCACGACGAACCCGGCGAGCCACCAGGGCGGCCTGAGCCGCGACGTGCGAAGGCCGGCGACCGCGCCCGCGATGGCGAGCAGGATGACGCCGGCGGATTCCAGGTACTGGACGAAGCTCATCGGCCGTTGTTCCTCAACGCGCCGGCGGCGGCGCAATGCCGAGTTCGCGCGGCGTCTTTCGCGTGATGCCGAAGACGAAGCGCTGTCCCTCGTGGAAGCGCTCGCGCAGTTCGAAGTTCTCGAAGGCGATGCCGCCCGGGATGGGCCGGCGCGACATCCAGTACGTGTAGCGCCCGTTGACCGCAACGTGAAGGTCATCGCGCCACGCGCCCGCCGGCTTCCTCCAGTACTGCGTGACGGGAAATCCCGCGTAGCGCCAGTGCGCGCGTCCCGGGAACGGCGTCACCGCCGCGGGATCGGCCTCGTCGGTCGTGATGGCCGCGATCACGCCGCCGGTCGCGGTGCGCGCCAGGCGATCGAGCCCGAAAACGACGTGCGGCGCGAATCCGTCGTCCTTGTACTCGGGGTAGAGCTTCAGGCTGCTTGCGTCCTCGCCCGCGAGCCACAGGAGTCGCGTGCGCGCCTTGTTGCCCATCGTCGCCGTCAGAACGCAGTACTCGAGCGGCGCGCTGTCGGGCTCCGCGCGGACCGCGAGCTCGATCTCATCGGGAGCGTCGCTGCGCTGCGTCACGGCGAGCGACACGTGCGCCCCGTTCGCGAACTTCTCGACGCGCACGAGCACCGCGAGGCTCTCCCCGCCCGCGGCCTCCCGGGAACGCCGGCCGCGGAGGTCCTTCCCGCTCGATTCGCCGCCGGGCCCGGGCGAATCCTCGGCCCACAGGCGCAGCCCGCGGGCATCATCGAGCCGGCTGCGCTCCAACTCGCTCAGCCCGCGCGCGCCCTTCACGATGGGCTCGACGGCAATGAAGTTGATGAGGTCGAGCTTCCCTTCGGGCAGTGTCGGGTAGCGCAGCCGAACGAGCCCGCGCGGCCCGCCCGCCGGCCGCACGCCCGCGGGAATCCCCCACACGAGGCCGCCGCGGATTCCCCACGAGAGGCCGTCCGAGTCGGACACCCCTCGAATCCACTCCGGCGCCCCAGACGCCGTCATCCCTCCGAGCGCTCCGCACACGAGCGCCGCGCCGCACCAGGAAGGTACGCGCATGTGTTATCTCCTTACGCAGTCCGCGAAGCCGCTACTTCAGACGGGCGGCAGGGCCCGCGCGAGCCCCCGCCCGCGTCACGCGTGGTTGGCGGCGCGCATCTGGCCGATGCGCTCCTCGGCGAGCGCGAGCGCGGCGCGGTCGGGCGTCGTCCCCGTCTCGCGGGCGCGCGCCAGGACCTGCCCGAGCGTCTCGGCGATCGCCGTCACCCTGCGCACGGCTTCCTCCTCGCGGTAGCCGGCGGGCTCGATCTCGACGGCGATGTTGATGAGGCCGCCCGCGTTGATGACGAAGTCGGGCGCGTAGAGAATGCCGCGGTCCTTGAGCCGCGCGGCGTCGCGCGTCTCGGCGAGCTGGTTGTTGGCGGCGCCGGCCACGACCGCCGCCCTGAGCCTGGGGATGCTCTTCTCGGAGATGACGGCGCCGAGCGCGCACGGCGCGAGGACGTCGCACTGCTCGTACAGGATCTCGCCGGGATCGACGACCGCGATGCCGAGCGCCTTCGCGGCCGCCGCGGCCTTCTCGGCGCACACATCGGCGCCGACCACGTTCCCGCCGGCCTCGACCAGCCGCCGCGCAAGCTGCGTGCCCACGTTGCCCAGGCCCTGGATCGCGAACCTTCGGCCCTTGATCGCGGCATTGCCGAGCGCTTCGGCCAGGCACACCTTGATCGATTCGAAGACGCCCAGGGCCGTGAACGGCGCGGGATCGCCGCTTCCGCCGTCCTCGCGCGGAAGCCCCGTGACGTGCGAGGTGTGCGCGCGCATGAGCGTGAGATCCTCGGCGTTGATGCCGACATCCTCGGCCGTGATGTACGCGCCGCCGAGCATCTCGACGACCTCGGCCATGGCCGCGAGCCGCTCGCGCGTCTTGCCGTTCCGCGAATCGGCCACGATCACCGCCTTGCCGCCGCCGAGCGGAAGGCCCGCCGCCGCGGCCTTCCACGTCATCGCCTCGGCCAGCCGCAGCACGTCGGCGAGCGCCTCGCGCTCGTGCGCGTAGGGCCACATCCTGAGCCCGCCGAGCGCGGGCCCGAGCGTCGTGTCGTGCACCGCCACGAACCCCAGGAATCCGCGCGCCGGATCCTCGGCCCGCACCACCCGCTCGTAGCCGTCGACGACGAGGTTCTGTATGCGCATCGCTGTCTCCACGGTCTCGCGCGCGTTCCGCGCCGCGCGCACGAACAGGGTACTCCAAACGCGGGCGAAGTTCGAGGGCGCGCGGCGCGACCGCGGGAACCCCGGCGGTAACCGTTCACGGTTTACTCACCGTGTTCACGCAGGCGGACAGGCGTCCCCTCCGAGGAAGTACACCACAGAGGCACCGAGAGCACAGAGAAGGACGGAGAGAGACCGAATCGCAATGGGCTTGGAGGCCGCGCCTCGTGGCACGTTCCCGTCTCTGTGAGCTCCGTCGTCTCGTTGTGAATCAAGTAACCGTTCACGGGGCATCCCGAACACGCGAATCTCCGC
>DHGK01000205.1:5622-9815 GCA_002402755.1 Planctomycetes bacterium UBA4800 | reverse complement strand
GGCACGATCGTCAGCTTGAAGCCGACGCCCGCCATGACGAGCGCCGCGGCCAGCCAGAAGGCGGGCGACGGCGCGATGCCGCTCCCGATCGCCGCGAGCGCGGTGCTGCCCGCCAGGCCGTAGAGGATTCCCAGGCCGTAGAGGATGAAGGCCGACGCGAGCGCGCCGATGATCACGTACTTCAGGCCCGCCTCGCCCGAGCGCGCATCGTCGCGCCGCCACGCGGCCAGGACGAAGAGCGGGATCGTCGCCAGCTCCAGGCTCACGTACAGGGTAATGATGTCGGTCGCAGAGATCAGGCACATCATGCCCGTCATGGTGAAGAGGAGCAGCGTGTAGTACTCGCCGGGAAAGCCGATGCCGCGCACGCGCACGCGCGCGTTGCCCTCGAGGAGATCCTTGGAAAGGACGACCGTGAGGAAGCCCGCGAGGAGGAAGAGCAGCTTGAACCACCGCGCCGCGCCGTCGACGACGAAGCGCCCGCCGAGGAGCTCGCCGCCGAGCGGCGCCGCGGCCAACGCGGCGATGAACGCCGCCGCGATGCCCCCGAGCGCGATCGGCGCCAGGGACCGCCGGGAGCGATCCGCGACGAGGAGATCGGCCCCGCCGACGGCGAACGCGGTCGCGATCACGATGAGCTCGGGGAGCACGAGCGCGAAGTTCACGGACGACCTCTCACTGGTACACGCGGTTGAGGAGCGGCATGAGCGACCCCTTGATGAGCGCGATGAACGGCCAGGGCGCGAGGCCCACGACGACGAGCACGGTCACGAGCAGCCCGGTCGAGATCCGCTCCGGCCAGGTTGCGTCGGTCAAGTGCTCGAAATGGGGATTCGTGATCGGCCCCTGGAAGACGGTCGCGAGGCCGCGGAGGACGTACACCGCCGTCACGACGATCGAGAGCGTCGCGATCACCGTGAGCGTCCTCGCCACGGCGGCGTCGATCCACGGGTTGCCGAAGAACCCGCCCAGGAAGACGTGCGACTCGGCGACGAAGCCCGAGAGCCCCGGCAGGCCCAGGCTCGCCAGGCCGCCTATGTAGAACGCGGTCGCGAGCCACGGCATGACCTTCCCCAGGCCGCCCATCTCGGGGATCATGCGCGTGTGCGTCCGGCCGTACACCATGCCGATCAGGCCGAAGAAGAGGCCCGTCATGATGCCGTGGCTGAACATCTGGATCACGGCGCCCTTCAGGCCCATGAAGTTGAGCGACGCGACGCCGAAGAGGACGAACCCGCAGTGGCTGACCGAGGAGTAGGCCGTGAAGTACTTGAGGTCCTTCTGCATGATGGCGGCGAAGGACCCGTAGAGGATGTTGACCGTCGTCAGCGCCATGAAGAGCAGGCCCCAGACCTTGGCGCCGTCCGGGAGGAGATAGACGGCGATGCGGATGGCGCCGTAGCCGCCGAGCTTCATGAGGACGCCGGCGTGGAGCATCGACACCGCCGTCGGCGCCGAGCTGTGGCCGTCGGGCGACCAGGTGTGGAGCGGGTACAGGGCGCCGATGACGCCGAACCCGACGAAGATCATCGGGAAGGCCCATTTCTGGAAACCGTGCGCGTACTCCGCGTGCCCGAGCGCGATCAGGTCAAAGGTGCGCAACCCCGAGGCGTGGTACACGGCCAGGAAGCCGACCAGGACGAAGGCGCTGCCGACGAGCAGCATCAGCGTCAGCTTCATGGCGGCGTATTCCTTGGGCCCGGTGCCCCAGATGCCGATGAGAAGGTACATGGGGAGCACGGCGAGCTCGTAGAACATGAAGAAGAGGAAGAGGTCGAAGCTCAGGAAGACGCCGAAGACGCCGGTGACGAGCGTGAGGAGCAGGACGAAGAACTCCTTCGTGCGGGACTCGACATCCCAGCTCGCCAGGACGCCCGTGAAGATGATGATCGACGTCAGGATCACCATGCTCACGCTGATGCCGTCGACGCCCACGAAGTACTGGATCCCGAGCGACTCGAACCACGGCACCTTCTCGACGAGGTAGAGCTTGGTGTGGAGGGCGCCCTCCATTGCGGTCATGTCCGGCCCCGCCGCCTGCCAGAAGAGGACGGTCGTCACCGCGGTGAGGACGAGGTGCGCGCCGGTGCCCAGGGCCGCGATCCAGCGGATCATGCGCCGGCGGCGCGCCGGCACGGCGACCACGGCCGCGGCCGTGAGCAGCGGAAGGGCGATCAGCCAACTGACGAGTCCCATCGGGGCACGGTCTCCTGTCGCTATGCGAGCGCCGCCCAGACGACGAGCAGCACGAACAGCATCCCGCCGACGAACCAGACGCCGTAGGTCTGGACCTGGCCGGTCTGGAGATGGCGGCACGCGCGTCCCGCCGTGCGCGCGATCCAGCCGGACAGGTTGACGCCGCCGTCGACGGCGTGCCGGTCGAACCACGCGATCGGGCGGGCGATATACGGAAAGATCAGGCGCTTCGTGACGAAGAGGTACGCCTCATCGACATAGAACTTCCGCTTGACGGTGCGATAGAGGACGCCGAGCGCGGCGGCGGCGCGCGCGGCCCTGGCCGAGTCGCCGGCGTGGAAGAACCACGCGAGCGCGATGCCGAGGAGCGCGATCGCCGTCGCGGGAATCGCGATCCGCAGATCGATGCCGTGGCGCCCGCCGTGCGCCTCGCCCCAGCTCACGAACGAGCCCATGGGGACGAAGCCGGCGACGACGCTCACGGCGGCGAGCGCGACGAGCGGCACCCACATGACGGCCGGCGCCTCGCGCGCGTGCTCGGCCTGGGGGCTGCGGTGCGTCCCCCAGAAGGCCACGAAGTAGATCCGGAACATGTAGAAGGCCGTCAGGCCCGCGACGAGGAGCGCCGTCGCGAAGACGACCGTGTGCCCGCTCTCGAGCGCCGCGCGCAGGATCTCGTCCTTCGAGAAGAAGCCCGCACACGGCCAGATGCCGGCGATGGCGAGCGTCGCCGCGAGGAACGTCGCGTGCGTGATCGGCATCTTCCTCGCCAGGCCGCCCATCTCCCAGATGATGTTGGAGTGCACGGCGTGGATCACGGCGCCCGCGCAGAGGAAGAGGAGCGCCTTGAAGAAGGCGTGCGTGAAGAGGTGGAACATGCTCGCCGTGTAGCCGAGGGGGTGCGCGGCGGAGCAGACGCCGAGGGCGAGCATCATGTAGCCGAGCTGGCTCAGGGTCGAGAACGCCAGGACACGCTTGATGTCGTCCTGCGTCGTGCCGATGACCGCGGCAAACAGGCTCGTGAAGGCGCCGGCGGCCATGACGACCATGAGCGCGTCGCCGCTCGCGGCGAAGCCCGGCATGAGCCGCGCGACGAGGTACACGCCGGCCACGACCATCGTCGCCGCGTGGATCAGCGCGGAGACGGGCGTCGGGCCTTCCATGGCGTCCGGGAGCCAGATGTGGAGAGGGAACATGGCGCTCTTGCCCGCGGCGCCCATGAAGACGAGGACCATGGCGACGGTGAGGAGGCTCAGGCCCATGAACCCGGCGCCGGCGGCCTGGAGGCGCGCGAGCACCTCGGGGTGCGTCAGGTAGTGGAAGTCGAAGGCTTGGAGGTTCTCGACGCCGAGCGCGGCGGCCTCGCGGCCGATCGCGGGGGACAGCTCCGCGAACGAGCCGTAGCCGTGGTAGCCGAGGAGGAGGATGCCGACCAGGAAGCCCAGGTCCGCGAAGCGCGTGACGATGAAGGCCTTCTTCGCGGCCGCGACCGCCGAGGGTTTCGTGTAGTAAAAGCCGATCAGGAGGAAGCTGCTCACGCCGACGAGCTCCCAGCACACGTACATCTGGACGATGTTGGGAGCGACGACCAGCCCCAGCATGCTGAACGTGAAGAGGTTCATGTACGTGAAGAACCGCCCGTAGCCGCCGTCGCCGCGCATGTAGCCCAGGCTGTAGATGTGAATGAGCGCGCTCACGGTCGTCACGACGACGAGGAGAAGGACCGCGATCGGGTCGAGGAGCACCCCGGCCGCGACCGCGAGCCCGTCGTCGTAGGGGAGCCACTCGAACGACCAGGCGACGATCGCGGGGTGGGCCGCGTCCGGCGGGTAGAGCCGGTAGTACTCCCAGGCGACGAGCCAGGCGCACAGGGCCGCCGCGACGATCGACAGCGTGGCGACGAGACCGGCGGCCTTGTTGGAGAGCGGGCGCACGCACAGGCCGACGGCGATGAAGGAGACGAACGGCAGGGCCGGGATCAGCCACGCGAGGTCGAG
>DHGK01000205.1:0-5462 GCA_002402755.1 Planctomycetes bacterium UBA4800 | reverse complement strand
GCCGACGGCGTTTCTGCGCGTCAGGACGCCGTACAGTCCGATGGCGAAGAGCGCCGCGCTCAGGAGCAGCCACTCGACGTGGCCGGGCGTGCGGGCGGCGAGAAACTCAAGCATGAGGCCCCTCCGGCTCGTCGCGCTGGCTGCGCGGCATGGCGATGTCGGCCTCGCCGGGCGCGTCGCCGCCGCTCGTGAACGGCTGGTGCCGGGGCGGCGTCTTGCGGGCGACCACGATGCCGCCGATCACCGCCGCGAGGAGAAGGAGCGACACGAGCTCGAACGGGAGCACGTAGCCCTCGGCGCCGAAATCGAGGAGCTTCCTGCCGATGGCGCTCGCATCGTCGGGCGGGTGGGCGCCGGGCGCGGGCGGGCCGAGCTCGAGCCGCGCGAACACGACGCCCGTGAACGCGAGGAAGCCGATGGACGCGACCGCGCCGGCGAGCATGCGCCCGAGCGAGGGGTGATCCTCCAGCAGATCCGAGGCGCTCGTGAGCATGACCGCGAAGACTATGAGGATGACGATGCCGCCGACGTAGACGAGGACCTGGATTCCGGCCAGGAACTCGGCGCCGAGCAGGAGGTACAGCCCCGCGCTCGCCAGGAGCACGAACATCAGCGCCAGGGCGGCCCGGAGGAGCCGCCGCGCGTTGACGACGGCGAGGGCGCACAGGATCGCGAACGCGCCGAACGCATAGAAGAGGACGGTCAGGGCGGCGTCGTGCATCATGCCTGGCCTCCCGGCGCGGGCGCGGCCGCGTGCCTGACCGGATCGGGCCTCGGCGCCACCGCGAGAGCTTTGAGGTACGGCAAATCCGTGCCGTTGAGCGGCACCGGGCCGCCGTACGGGTCGCGCGGCTCCATGGCGGCGGCGCGTTTCGCCTCGTCGGGCTCCTTCAGGAGCACGCTCGCCGGCGGGCCCGCGTACCTGTTGAGCGTGAAGATGAGAAGCCGCCGGTCGAAGACCGCGTGCTCGAACTCCGCCGTCATCTCGAGCGCGCCGAAGGGGCAGGACTGGACGCACGCGTTGCAGAAGACGCACGAATCCATGCGCCAGATATAGCGGTCAAGCTCGTGCTTGGACAGCGCGCCCGGCCGCGTGAGGATGCGGATGCTCGCGTTCGGGCAGGCGCGCTCGCACAGGCGGCACGCCGTGCAGCGCTGGTAGCCGTGCTCGTCCAGCGTGAGCCTGAGGCGCGCGCGGAAGCGCGCGGGCAGCTTCAGCGTCGCGCGGTTCTCGGGATACTGGCGCGTCACGACGGTCGAGGGCCGGACGAGATAGCCGAAGGTGAGGCGCATGCCGGCGAGCAGGCTCGCCAGCGCGTCCGCGAAGACCGCGAGCCGGCCGCGCCGCGCGAAGCGGGGAGTCACGACGACCGGCACGGGCCTTCCCGCGAGCGTGCGCGTTTCCTTCCGCGTGTCCGTGAGCTTCACTCGGGCCACAAACGCTCCGTCGCGAACCTCCCCGCGCGCTCAGGCGCCGGGGAAGAAGTACAGACTGTACAGCACCGCGAGCGCGCCCAGGGCCAGGTTCGCAAAGCCGATGGGCAGGAGTATCTTCCACTCGAGGCGCATGAGCTGGTCGACCCGCAACCGCGGGAACGTCCAGCGGAACCACATGATCACGAAGACGACGAGGGCGGTCTTGCCGAGGAACCACGCGCCCGGCGGCACGAGGTCCATGACGGCGTTGAACGCGTTCGCGCCGCCGACGTGGAACGGCATCCAGCCGCCCAGGAACAGCGTGACGGTCAGGGCCGCCACGACGAACATGTTGATGAACTCGGCCAGGAAGAAGAAGGCGAAGCGCAGGCCGGAGTACTCGGTGTGGAACCCGGCCGTGAGCTCCGACTCGCCCTCGGGGATGTCGAAAGGCGTGCGGTTGATCTCCGCGGTCGACGCCGTGAGGTAGATCAGGAAGGCGATGCCGCCGACGACCGGCGCGCGCCAGATCCACCAGCCCTCGGCCTGGCTCGTCACGATGCCGGAGAGCGACAGCGTGCCGGCGAACATGACGACGACGAGGAGCGCGAGCGTCGCCGAGACCTCGTAGGAGATGATCTGCGCCGCGCCGCGCATCGCGCCGATGAGCGACCACTTGTTGTAGGAGCTCCAGCCGCCCAGCAGGATGCCCATGACGCCCAGGCCGCTCACCGCCGTGATGTAGAGGACGCCGATGTTGACGTCGCTTATCTGGAGCACCGGGCTGTAGGGAATCACGCCGAGCATGAGCACCGTCGAGGTCATCGCCAGGAAGGGCGCCAGCACGTGGAGCGCCTTGTCCGCGCGTGCGGGGACGATGTCCTCCTTGAAGAGCAGCTTGAAGGTGTCGGCGACGGTCTGGAAGATCCCGTGCGGCCCGACGCGCATCGGGCCGAGGCGGCACTGGAAGTGGGCGGCGATCTTGCGCTCGAGGTAGATGAGGCCCATGCCGAGGCCCGAGACGAGGGCGCCGAGCCCCGCGAGCGCGAGCGCCATGTAGAGCACGGCCAGCCAGACGTTGTCGGGGAGCGCCTCTGCCGCGCGGGCGGCGACGGTCTTGACCGGCCACGCCGTTGCGGTCTCGGCCGCCCCGAATGCCGCAAATGCCGCGAGTGCTCCCGTCACGTTCCTGTCTCTATCTGTCGATGTCGGGGACCACGAGGTCGAGCGTCGACTGGATGGCGATGATGTCCGCGATCCTCCAGCCGCGCGCGAGCTCCGTGACCGCCCAGAGGTTGTTGAAGTTCGGCGAACGGAAATGCAGCCGGTAGGGCGCGTCGGCCTTGCCGCCGGCGACGATGGTGACGCCGAGGATGCCGCGCGCCGTCTCGATCTGGCCGTAGTGGATGCCTTCGGGGACCTTGATCCTGGCGCCGAACTTCACCGTCGTGTGCGGCCCCTCGGGAATGTGGTCGATGAGCTGCTCGACGATGCGGATCGACTGGCGCATCTCCTCGATGCGCACGCAGTACCGGTCCCAGCAGTCGCCTTTGGAGCCGACGGGGACGTCGAATTCGGCGCTGGCGTAGACGCCGTAGGGCTCGACCTTGCGCAGGTCGCAGGGGACGCCGCTTGCGCGCAGGACGGGCCCGGTGCAGCCGAGCGCGATCGCGCGCGCGGCCGGGAGGACGCCGATGTTGCGCAGGCGCTCCTGCAGGATCACGTTCCCCGAGAGCAGCGTGCCGTACTCGTCGATCTTCGGCTTCAGGTAGGCGAGCACGCGCTTGGTCTTCTGGGCGAAGTCCGGGTGAATGTCGTACATGAGCCCGCCCGGCTGGATGTAGTTCATGGTGAGGCGGGCGCCGATCGTGTCCTCGAAGATCTCGCTTATGACCTCTCGCTCGCGGAAGCCGTAGAGGAACGGCGTGAAGGCCCCGAGGTCCATGCCCAGGACGCCCCACCAGAGCGCGTGGCTCTGCAGGCGCTGGAGCTCGGCGACGATCGTGCGCACGGTCTCGATGCGGTCGTTCGTCGCGAGCCCCGCGGCCTGCTCGATCGTCCGGGCGACGGCCCAGTTGTTCATGAGCGCCGAGAGGTAGTCCGTGCGGTCGGTGAGATGGATGAGCTGGCGCCAGGAAAGATGCTCGGCCATCTTCTCGATGCCGCGGTGGACGAAGCCCGGGACGGGAATCACTTCCCTGACGGTCTCGCCGTCGAGGCGCACGACGAGCCTGAGCGAGCCGTGCGCGATGGGGTGCTGGGGCCCCATGTTGACGAAGTACTCCTCCGTCGCGAGGGCGCTCGCCGCCGCCCCGGGCGGCGCGATGATGTCGTTGAGCGTCTTCACGTTGACGGTCATCGTCTACTTCTGAAACTCCAGCATGTCGGGGTCGCGGTAGTCCTTCCTGAGCGGGAAGCCCTGCCAGTCGTCTTCCAGGAAGAGCCGCCTGAGGTCCGGGTGCTCGTCGTAGAGAATGCCCATGAGGTCGTACGCCTCGCGCTCCTGCCACTCGGCGACGGGCCAGATCCGGCTCACGGTCGGCACGACCGGCGCGTCGCGCGGCACGAACGCCGTCAGCGTGAGCGCGTGGCCGTGCGCGGTCGAGAAGAGGTGGTAGAAGAGCTCGAAGCGGTTCTCGGCGTGCCAGTCGATCGCGGCGTGATCGACCAGCATGTCGAAGGCGAGCGCGGGGTCGTCGCGGAGGCGCGCGGCGACCTCGAGGAGGCGCTCGGCCGGGACGCGCACGGCCGGCCGGTTGACCTTTTCGCGCCGCTCGATGCCGGAAGCCAGCGCCGTCACGGCTTGTACAAGTTGGTCGCCATCCATTGCCTGAGCTTTCCGTGCCACGGCGAGGCCGCGGCGGCGTTCTCGACATCGACCACGTTCTCGGCCTCCAGGGCGGCGTGGATTTCCGCGCGAATGTCCTGGACGGCGATCCCCTGCGGCAGCGCCGAGAGGACCGGTTTGCGGCGCACGCCGGGCGCGCGCACCGTCTCGCCCCGGCGGATCATCCTCTGCAGCGTCAGGAGGCCCCAGAAGAAGGCCTCGGGCCGCGGCGGGCAGCCGGGGACGTACACATCCACCGGCACGACCTCGTCGGCGCCGCGCACGATGTGGTACGAGTTGTACATGAAGGGGCCGCCCGAGATCGCGCACGACCCGGTCGCCATCACCCAGCGGGGCTCGGCCATCTGCTCGTAGAGCATGCGCATGCGCGGGGCCATCTTCTTGACGATCGCGCCGGCGATCACCATGACGTCGGCCTGGCGGGGGGTGTTGCGCGCGACCTCGGCGCCGAAGCGCGAGAGGTCCTGGTGGCTCGCGCCCGTGGCCATGAGCATCTCGATGGCGCAGCACTTCGTGCCGAACGAGAGCGGCCAGAGGCTGTTCGCACGCGACCAGTTGAGCAACCAGTCGAGCGACGTGACCAGCACCTGCCCGCCGGGGATCTTCTCGGCGAGCCCCGGCAGCGTGTCGATGATCAGAGCCACTCCAGGGCGCCTTTCTTCCACGCGTAGACCAGGCCGGCAATGAGGACGACGAGGAAGATGCCGACCTCGACGAGGCCCACGAGGCCGACTTCCCGCACGATCACGGCCCAGGGATAGAGGAACGCCGCCTCGACATCGAAGACGAGGAAGAGGAGCGCGAAGAGGTAGTACCCGACGTTGAACTGGATCCAGGTCCGGCCGATGGGCTGCTCGCCGCACTCGTAGGGCGAGTTCTTGACGTCGCCGGGCCGGTGGGGCGCCACGAGCCGCGACGCGATCAGGCCGCCCGCGACGAACGCCGCGGAAAGGGCGAGGAACACGAGAATGAAGAAGTACTCCATGCCTGCTCCTGGTTCGCAGGAGGCGAATCATCCGAACGAGAGGGTACCGATCATAGTCAATGGCGTGTTATCGTGCAATGGGCCATGCGCTACTTTGCGTGAAGGCCGGCGGTATGGGTTCCGCAAGGGAGGGGGCGGAAGGTTGCTCTCCGGCGAGCGCCGGAGTACGCTACGTGTATGAAGCCCAGAGTGTATGTGGAAACATCCGTCGTC
>DHGK01000379.1:306-6626 GCA_002402755.1 Planctomycetes bacterium UBA4800 | reverse complement strand
CCGGACCTCGCGCGCTTCATGGCGGCGCTCGCGTGCCGGGGCGCCGTCGCCGGCCGCGCCGTCATGCGGCCCGAAACCGTCGAGCTCCTCTTGGCGAACCACGCGCCGCCCGGGTCCGGCGCCGCGCGGGGCATCGGCTGGGTCATCGAGAACGACGAGGCCTATCTCCCGCGCGCGGGCGACCGCAGCGTCCGCACGCACGGCGGCTTCACCGGCACGTTCCTGTGGCTGCACCCGCCGAGCGGCGCGTTTCTGATCGTCCTGTCCTCGCGCCTGCACCCCGCCGGCAAGGGCGATGTCTTTCCGCTCAGGAGGGCGGCCGCGCGCATCGTGTGCGAGGATCTCGCCCTCGCGCCGGACGTCACGTCACGATGACGCGGTGATAGGTCTTGCGTCCTTTTCGCAGGAGGATGCACCCCTGCGCGTTCACGTCCGCCGCCGTCAGGCGCTTCTCGGGGTCGTCGAAGCGCGCGTCGTTGACGTACAGGCCGCCGCTCCCGAGCAGCTTGCGGCCGTCGTTGTTGGACTTGGCCAGGCCGCAGCGCACGAGCAGGTTCAGGATCGGCACGCCCGCGGCGAGCTCGTCGCGCGCGACCTCCGTCGCCGGAATCGCGTCCAGATCCAGGCCGTCCCGGCCGCCGCCCCCGAACGCGGCCTCGCTCGCCCGGCGCGCATCCTCGGCGGCTGCGGCGCCGTGGACGAGCGTGGTCACCTCGAAGGCGAGCGCGCGCTTCGCGGCGCGGATGTCGGCGCCCGTCCCCTGCAGAAGCTCGTCGCGCTCCCGGCGCGGGAGCAGCGTGTAGAAGTTCAGGCAGCGCGCGGTGAGATCGTCCTCGACGTTGATCCAGTACTGGTAGAACTCGTACGGCGAGGTGCGCGCGGCGTCCAGCCAGATCGTCCCCTTCTCGGTCTTGCCCATCTTCTGGCCGCTCGCGGTCGTGATGAGCGGGAACGTGACGCCGCAGGCCTCCTCGCGCCGCAGGCGGCGAATGAGCTCCATGCCCATCACGATGTTCCCCCACTGGTCATCGCCGCCCATCTGCAGCCGGCACCCGAAGCGGTCGAAGAGCACCAGGAAGTCGTAGGCCTGGAGGATCATGTAGTTGAACTCGAGGTACGAGAGGCCCTTCTCCAGGCGGTTGACGACGCTCTCCAGCTTGATCATGCGGTTGATCGAGAAGTGCGTCCCGATCTCGCGCAGGAACCCGATGTAGCGCTTCTCGGCAAACCAGTCGGCGTTGTTGACGAGCGCCGCGTCGCCGGGGCCCTCGCCGAACGTGAGGAAGCGGGCGAGCTGCTTCTTCTGCGCCTCGACGTTGCGCGCGATCGTCTCCTCCTGGAGCATCGGCCGCGCCTCGAGCTTTCCGGAGGGGTCGCCGATGAGCCCCGTCGCGCCGCCCACGAGCACGATCGGCTTCCCGCCGAAGCGCTGGAGGTGCATGAGCGCCATGATCGGTACGAGGTTGCCGGCCTGGAGGCTCTCCGCCGTGGGGTCGAAGCCGACGTACGCCGTCACCGGGCCGCCGCGGAAGAGCGCCGCCGGATCCTCGTGGGTCGACTGCGAGATGAAACCGCGCTCCCCGAGCTCGGTGAAGAATTCGCGCATCGTGCTCTCCCTGGTCCTCGCGGGCCGCGGCTCTCCGCTACGCGCGATCGAAAAAGATCTCCTTGATGTCCCTGAGCGCGTACCCGCTCTCGTTGATGCGCCGGATGATCTCGATCTTCTTGACGACATCCGGCGCGAAGAGGCGCCGCCCGGCCGCCGTGACCTCCTGCTCGCGAATCAGGCCCGCCGTGATGTAGCGGTAGAGCATCTGCCGCGAGATGCCGGTCCTGTCGAGCACTTCCTTGGTTCTGAGCGCCACGAACGCACTCCCCGCGCGCCCCTCCCGGCGGGGCGCTTCCCCGAATCGTAGCACCGCGCGCGCGGCGGTTCAACCCGCGGGCGGGGTAGTCCCTCCCCCAATCCCTGCCGCCTTCCGGGAAATCCGCGACTATAGAAAGGGGCCCGTGCCCTCCGCGCGAGATTCGGACTTCGCGGGGAGCGAGCGCAGATCCCACACGCGCACGGTTCCGTCGGTCGTGCCCGTCGCTGCTCGTCGCGCATCATCCGAGAATGCGATGGCACGAATGCAGCCGTAGCCCAATTGCCGAATCGGAAGCCGCTCGACCGGCGCGGGATCGCATGCCGTTGAAACGCCGGCACACCCACCGACAAGGAAGGCTGCGCATCCCGCGAACGCGAGGCGCAGGCTCCGCGCGACTTGACACCACGCAGCCAAGCCCTCGCGTGTTGTATGCCGCTTCTCGCGCGAGTTCCAGAGAGTCATCGACCTTCTCCGAACCAAGAGATAATCGTGCGCGGCGGGGCCGGCGGTTCACGCATGCTGCAAGGAATGATCAACGAAGTCCTCAGTATTCCATCAGGCTGAGTTGCCGCCCGACGATGCGAACCGAATCGCCGCGTGACTCGCACCATGCGGCGATGGCATTGCCCGTGCGGCCGGCGACCACGGAGGGGTTCTCCGCTCGATGCAGAGTCGGGCCTTGCACGGATTCCGCGCGGCGCCATCCCGTCTCCGGTCCATGGACGCTCGCCCACACGTGCTGCTGCTCGCCATAGTGTTGACACCACACCGCAACGGCCCTGCCCATTCCCCCGGCAGCAACACTCGGCACCAACGCGCTTCCCGTTTCAGGCGTTCTCATCGACACGGGCGCGCACCAGCCCACCCCGTACGAGTACCGGCTTGCATATGCGGTATGCCAGGGCTCATCATACTGCTCCCAGACAGCGACACAGTCGCCGTTCTCGTCCATGGCAAGAGAGGGCGAGCCGATGACGGCTCCGGCGGCGACTGTCGAGACCCCGTCTTCCCACCCGTTCTCCTCATGGTAGCATCTCGCCTGGAGCGCAACCCCGTCTCCTGTGCTTTCGCTCCACAGGGCAACTGCGAAGCCCTTCGCATTCATCGCCAGAGAGGGAAAGCCGCCGGCTCGCGTTGTGTCCAGTTGCACGACCTCCGGGTCGCCCCAGCCCGATGCCTTCCGGAAACGCCGCGCCAGGATCGCCGGGCGGATTTTGTCGATTCCCGAGTGTCTGGCATCGAACTCACGCCACACGGCAAGTGCGTCGCCTTCCTCTGTCATGGACAGGCACACGCTGGTTGCGGCTCCTCGCTCGAGCATCCGGACGGGCTCGGGCGTGCGCCACCCGACTCCCGTTTCGTAATAACTCCCCCACACGGCGATTGAACCGGCGGCGTGCCGTTGCCACACGACGAGGCCATTCCCGCTGCCATCCACTGCAGCGAGGACACCTCTAAGTTGCGAGCCGGGCTCCGCCGCCGAGATTGTCGCCGATTCTCCGAGGCCGGAGCCGAGCGAGCCGCGTGCGGCCCAAATTGCCGGTGCATCATCCTTCGATTCGGACCAGGCGATCAGCGCATCGCCGCCCGCATTCACCGCTGCTCCGGGGTCACTGATTCTCCCGTGCTTCGCATCGCGCACTACCGTCCCCTTTTCCCAGCCGCCGCCGACTGTGGAGCGGCTCATCCAAAGCGTGCAACGATCTCCCTCCCGCTGCGACCATGCCAGAAGAGCATTCCCTTCCCCATCGGCGGCCATGGCCGGGCGTCCGATCTTCCCGCAAGCGACCCTGTGAATCTCCGACGGCTCCCCAACCGCTCCTGGCGCCTGCGGACGGACGGTCTGCCGTTCACTTTCTGAATCCGCCCGCTCCTGCGCTGGCGGCCCGGGACCGCCCTCGGATTCGAGCTTCTCGATTCTCGCCTTGCTGGCTTCGAACTTCGGGCCGCAAAGCTCCCGGAACAGCGTGAGCCGCCACCCCTCCTTGACCATCGCACGCAGGAAGGATGCCACCTCGTCGTTCAACGGCCCCTTCTCCAGCAGGAAAAGCGCCCAGCAGGTCTTCAGAACCGGGCTCCTGAAGCTCTCGAAGTGCTGCGAGATGTACCTGCGCTTCTCCGGGAACTTCGACCACACGCTGGAGTATGCGAGATAGAAGTAGATGTCCGGCGTATCGTCGTCCCCGACATCGAGCACGACGGGCAGGTATTCTCCGAGCATGTGCGCAGCTTCCACCGTAGGAAACTCGCCTCTCCACATCGTGCGCTTCGAACCTTGCTCTTCGAAGCGGTGCCTGGCCTCCAGGAGCCTGCGCTGAGCGCATTCGAGCTCCTCTTGCAGAACTGCAACGCCGCCATTCTCGACTTCCTTGGCGAGGCCGCCGCATCCCTGCGTCAATGCACCGAGCCACATCGCCGCGAGAATACGTGCCCAAGCCCTCTGGACGCATCTGCCGGTGTAGGCGTCTCTGTACCGGATACTCATGAGACTCCCTCCAGTCTACACCGCCGCCTTGAGCCCCGTATTCCTCCAGGGCCACCGACTGCCGAAACGGCCGTGCCCCCGGCAACCCGCGTCCAGGAACATACCAGCAGCGTGCGACGTTACGGACCGCGTGGTTCGCTCATGGTGCTCGCAGGAGTCATTGCCCCCTGATCACGCACCTTCGAAGCGCGCGCCGACCTCTCCTGCCATCGATGGTGCAGCACGGCCCACTCGATCGGCCACACGGTGACATCGTACGAGTCGGCGCTCAGGTTCACCTCCGGCTTCACGTCGACGATACTGCCCGACACGCGCACCTGGTGGCGGCTGATTTCATTCTGTGCGTTGTGCTCCCGCACGTCAAGGTTCGTGTAGTACATGTAGTCCTTGACCTGCCGCCAGTTCCACGCCGCCGTCAGGTTCCAGCGCAGGTCGTACGTCGAGTCCTCCGGATGGAACTTGACCAGCCTGCCCGCGTCGTCGTACCACCCGTAAGGAAGTCATTACTCTACGTGATATATGCTTCTAAACGGCAATCGTTTTGGTGAGGAGCACAGCCCGGCCTGCGCGGCGGTGAAAGAAGATGCACCACATTCCACCACCTGAGCAACGCCTCGGTCACCCACGCGATGAACGCCGAGCCGTTGTCCGATTTCAGGACGAGCGGCGCGCCGTGCGTGAAAAATAGCTCGAGCAGCAGCCGGACCGTGCTTGCCGCATCAGGGTTCTCGACGGGTTCCCACAGAAGCTGGCAACCGCTGCCCAGATCCCGCACCGACAGGGCATATCGTTCTCCGTCCGCCGCCGGCACCGGCAGTTTCGTGTGATCCATGGTCCACACGATTCCCGCCTCGGGCCACTCCAGCTCTTCCGTGACGAGCCCGTGCTCTTCGATGTACGCCTGGCGATACTCAGCCAGGAGAGACTCGATGTCCCGCCGCGTCACCGCCGGGTGCAGGTGCTTCAACGTCGCCACGCCGCCCTGCGGGCCGAGATCTTCGAGGCTCTCGCGGACCGCCGCGGCTTGCGCCCCCGTAAGCGCCACGCACGGCCGCCCGCGCAGTTCGGTCCCACCCGGGCTCTCCGCCCAGGATCGCAGCGTTCGCGGCAACACGCCCAAGTCCGCGGCGGCCTCCGCCTTCGTGCCCCCGGTCTTGACGACGAGCGCCTCGTACGCCACCGCCTCCTGACGGGTCTCGGCTTCATTCCTGCGCCGTTCACGCCGGCATTCAGCGCCGTCCGCGTCCACGTCCTTGTCCTTCGTACGGCCGCCTGTCAACGCGACCTTGATTCTCTGCGTATGGACGGCCTCCGCCCTTGCGGCAGGCTCGCCATCTTTTTTTTTACCACCGCCGGCATGACCACCGCGAGCTCTTCCCGCACATGGGAGGCCTTGAGCTCCCGTTCCAGTTCGACGATTTTCTCCCTGAGCTCGGCGGCCTCGGCCTGCGATACCGTCCGGCCGCGCGGCCGCTGTAGGGCGCCGCGATGCGCCAGGCCGTCGGCGTCAGATTGTTCCAAGGCCATGGAGGGTGAGAATGCCGCCGGGGAGTCGGATTATTCCATGGTCGCACGTGGGGGCATGGAGGTCGCTCGCCTGTCTCCGCGGCACGCGGATCGGAGCTACGTGTGGACCGAGATGATGCGGTGCGGAAGTGTCGGATAAATGGGATCGAGAGCGCCGGCGTAACGTAAAGCCGTCTTACCGGAGCGGCTGACCTGCCGGGATGGCCGTCGACCTGATAACGGCCCGCAGCGCGACCAGCGACCGCCGCGGATCGTCGCCGCGTTCCGCCCGTCGGCGCCCAAGATTACTGAGAATTCTCCGGGCTGCGCACCCTTACCGAAAGGACACTGTCATCCTGCAACGGGCGGCGCGGCTGGGCGCGCAACACAACAAGACGGGGCACTTCCGTCAGGGATAGACTGTGGAGCACGGTTCCCCACTCCCTATGGGTGACAGGGAG
>DHGK01000379.1:0-234 GCA_002402755.1 Planctomycetes bacterium UBA4800 | reverse complement strand
ACGGAGCAGAAGGCGTACAGGTTCACATCGCGAACCTTCAGGTCGCACCCGACGGCGAGATGCCCGCACAACCTGCGGGGCTCAAGCCAAAGCAAATGGAACCACTCTGCCCGGAAACGACGCGCTAACCTGCGCAAGCACTGCGGTGCTACCGCTTCACTCGCAGAGGCTGTCCCTGCAGTCCAGCGTATCGCCCTGTGGATCTGGACCGCATTCGCTCGGTGGCGGCAACGG
>DHGK01000223.1 GCA_002402755.1 Planctomycetes bacterium UBA4800 | reverse complement strand
TTTATGTTCCGCGCGGTTCCGATAACGGTAACCGTTCACAGGGCATCCCGAACACGCGAATCTCCGCCTTCAGTCCATCACATTCCGGCGTCCTTCGCGGTGCTCGTTCTGACTCACCACAGAGAAGACAGAGTGCACGGAGAACGGAACGTGAGACGTTACGCGGCGCCGTGTCAAGTGCGGCGGTCCTTCTCCGTTTTCTTCTCTGTGCTCTCTGCGCCTCTGTGGTTTCCTTTCCGTCAGATGCCACATGTCTGTGCATCCGAGCACGGCGAGAAAACCGTGAACGGTTACTCAAGAGGCATACTCGTAGTTCCTGCAATGAGCGCCTGCGCGACGACTCCCGTGCACGACGTGCGCGCGCGGGGAGCTGCGCGGCATTCGGTTGCCCGCCGGGACATCTGCAAGTAGAATCGCCGAAGGCGATCGACTGCGGCGTGCATCCCGCGTGACGGAGGTTCTGCGATGATTCGTGTCTCTCACGGAGTTGCGTTGCTTGCTCTCGCGGTCGTCCCGTGCCGGCCGTGCATGTCGGCGGCCGGCGAGGCCGCGCAACCGGCGCGCGCGGAGAACCTGACCGATTTCAGCGAGGCTGCCAAGACGATCCCGAAGCCCCGCGAGATCTGGGCCATCCTCAGGGAGGAGCACGTCATTCCGCGCGAGTTTGCGGTCAAGTCTGACGAGATCGTCGCCGCCGACACCGATCCCTCCCTGAAGCTCCGGAAGGTGAGGGCCCACTTCTGGAGCCAGCGGATCGGCGGCAAGAAGTGGGGGCATCCGTGCGTCATCCTCTTGCCCGCCGACAGCTCGCGGAACATGGCGCCGCCGCGCAGGGGCAGGGTGGTGATCTTCGGCGGCGGCACGGGCGCGGTCATGGAGCACGAAGTCGCGAACTACGGCGAGCCGATCGCGGCGCGCACCGGCTATCCGACCATGGTGCTGGCCAACCCGGGCGAGTACGAGGACGGCGCTCCCATCGAGAACGACATCCAGATTCTCGGCCGGCTCAAGAAGGAGACCGGCAAGGGCTACTACAACATGAACTGCCAGCTCGCGGTCGTGTACATTCAGGCCATGAACGCGTTCCAGGAGTTCCTGGGGCTGCCCGCGGTGAGCGCGGTCCTCGGCGGGCACTCGAAGCGGGGACGGAGCGCGCCGGTCGCCGCCGCCATGGACGGCCGTGTCGCCTCGGCCGTCATCATGGGCAACGAGGGCGTCTACACGCCCGACCAGCGCACCCCCAACCTCTCGTTCTACTACCCGTTCTTCCAGGAGCAGGTCGCCGTGCCCGTCTTCTACCTCGGCGTGACCAACGAGGGCGGCTACAAGATGTTCAACGTCGCGCTGATGGAGAAGCAGCTCCGAACCCCCTTGACGGTCGAGATGATCCCGAACTACGTGCACTCGACCTACCACCCGGTCCAGTACATGGATTTCCTGATGTGGGTCGCCCACACGTTCGACGGCCGGCCGCTCAGCCGCATCGCCGGCGTGACGCACGAGCGCCGGGACAATCGCACGTTCTTCCGCGCCAGGGTCGCCGGCGGGGCCAAGGTCAAGACCGTGAGCCTGTGGATCGCCTACAGCGACAACCCGGCGTGGCGCGATGTGATGTGGTACCAGTACCTCATGTGGGACAGGGGCGACTGCTACGAGACCAGCATCCACGGCAAGGTGCCCGACGCATTCATGATCGAGGTCTCCGACATCGCCCAGGGGATCTCCGGCTACGTGTCGACCGTGCCCTACAAGCTGACCGACGCGCCGGTCGTGGAACGGGACCCGGAGCACGGCTACCTGCCCCGGTTCTGGAAACCGACGAACGACTAGACGACCGTCGAATCGCCCCACCGGCGCCGCACGCAGCGGCGCGGCATGATTGCCCGCCGAGGCGTCCGTGCGTAGAATGACGAAGGCTCGGCGGCGTTTCCGGGCGGGCGGTCCGCGCGACACCATCGGCCGACTTTTACGTTGTGTGCCGAAATCGTCGGAGGACCTCCATGGTTTCATCTGGAAGGAATTCGGCCGTGCTCTTCAGCGTCGCGCTCGTCGTGCTCCCGACCCTTGCTGCGTGCGTACCTCTCCCTACGGCGTGCGTCACCATCGTTGCACCCGATCGATCTCCCGTGTGCGGCGCGGCCGTGACGTTCCGCGGGAGCGAATTCCTCGAGCTGCATCCGCCGCCGGCCCCCGGCTCAGAGACTTCCTCTCGACCGGCACAGAGTGTTGTACTGGCCACGGATTTCAGAGGTTCCTGCCGGATCCAGTACCACATCACGGCTCGACAGCCGTGCTTCGTCTGGCGCTTGTTCGGCGCAGAAACGGTCCCATGCCAGAAGGTCACTGTGGAATATACCGATCCATCCAACCAGACAGTCTCTGCGGAGTTCGAAGTCGATGTACCGTAGCACACGCACGCGACCTCTGATCATGGCGATTCAACGAACGTCTCCCATGCGCCGAGCTCTCCTCGCATTGACCCTCGTTCCCTTCACCTCCGCGCGCGCGACGGATCGTTACTACTCGAACCTGGAAGCCGTCTCCCCCGGCGGACGGTACCGCGTCGAGGCGGTGTCGCCCGACAACGCCGAGGGCCCGCACCGGAAGGCGTTTCAGGCGAACTTCACCTACCGCCTTTTCGACGCGAAGGACGGGAAGCTCGTCTGGGCGCGGAAGCAGCCGATGTCCGAGAAGCACCCGGGATGGCCCTTGGAATGGTCGCCCCTCGGGCTCTTCGTCGACGACGATGGCCGGGTCGTCATATGGATCGAGGGGGACGCACTGGTTTCGGTGAACCTCCAGGGCGCCGATACGGGAAGGACCGGTATTCACGACGACTTCTCTCCGGCGGAGGTCGAGAAGTACGTGCTCGACACGACGGCCGGTCCGATATGGGGGTCGACGTATGCCCATTTCTATTTCGCCCGGCACAACGGACGCGCGTACTTCTGCGTGAGGTGCTGGTGGGGACGGCGCGTCGTCTTCGACCTGTCGTCGGGCAAGAAGGTCGAGGATACCGAGGCCCTTGCCGGCGAGCTTCAGCGCCG
The DNA here is from genome assembly GCA_002402755.1 of Planctomycetes bacterium UBA4800. Taxonomy (GTDB): domain Bacteria; phylum Planctomycetota; class UBA8108; order UBA8890; family UBA8898; genus UBA8898. The sequence continues at coordinate 10,321 of DHGK01000223.1, read as the reverse complement.
GGAGACGAGCTTCGTGCTCGACACGCTTCGCAGCGCGGCGTCGGCGAAGGAGCAAGGGCGGCGCGCGATGTTCGAGGCGCCGGCCGTTCTCTCGATCCTGCGCGCCGCCCACATGGCGGGGACGATGGGGATCAAGGAGGCGGTCCCGTTCCTCGCATCGATCGAAGACGTGCCCTACGTGGGCGCGACGGAGATCTTCCCCTCGGAACGAAGGGAGTGCACGCTCTGCGCCGTGGCGCAGCTCTCGCTCAGGCGGCTCGGTGCGAAGCCCAAGCTCCATCCCGCGCACCGGTGGCCTTTCGATGTCGATGGCGCCAAGGTGTGGCTGCCCGCGTCGCCGCCTTCCGAGCCCCGCGAGAAACAGGTCGGGAAGCTCGATGCCGGTCGAACGCCGCGGGAGGTGATCGAGCTTCTGGGAGCCCCGGATCTCGTGGCGCCTTTCGAGTGGCGCTACGAGATCGACGCGCCCGAGCCGTACAGCATCAGGATCAGGTGGGAGGTGCGCGGCGTGCACGCGATCGAGCGCTCGATGCCGTCGCTCTGGAAATCCGAGGTGCTCGACATGAGTATCATCTACTGACGGCGGGAGCGGCCGCCGATCCATCTCCCGGCGATGTCATTCGCGGTCGCGAGACCCGCGACACCATCCGGCCGCGCGCCCCCGCCGGCCGGCGGCTTCCGATCAGTGAGCGTTCTTCCGGGCGATGAAGAGCGTGCGGCGCGCTTTCGTGCCCGCGACGTGCGACGGCGCGCCGGGCGCGAAGCCGGCCCGCCGCAGCAGGTCCCGCACGTTCGCCGCCGAGAAGGCCCAGGGGTGCTTGGTCCGGGCCCCGCGCAGCCGCGCCCACCATTTGTGCAGGCGTTTTGCGAAGTGCCGGCCTCCCGCATACGTGTCGACCGAGAGGACGAGGACGCCCTCCGGCGCCAGCACGCGGGCGATCTCGCCGAGCCCCGCCGCCGGGTCGCGCACGTGATCGAGCACGTTCATCAGGAACACGCGGTCGAAGGCGCCGCTCGCGAAGGGCATCGCTTCGAAGACCCCGGCCGTGTGGCGCGCCGCCGGCGAGAGGCCGAGCGGGATCAACGCCGCGGCCAGGGAATCCAGCGTGAAGCCGCGCGCATCGGGGATGAAATCGAGCACCGTGTCCAGCCCGCACCCGATGTCCAGGATCCGCTCGCCGGGCCGGAACGGAGCCTCGCGCGCCGCGGCGTCGAGGATGGCGCGCCACGCCGCCGCGCGCGTGCCTGCGCGGGCCATGCCGTCCCGCGCGTAGTCGACCCACGTCTGCAGGTGCCCGCGCTGGGCCCGCTGCCAGATCTCGGGGCGGATCGATGTCTTCATGCTGCGCCTCGTGCTGCCGGGGCCTGCCGTCGAGGCCGGGGCGCGATGGGAAACCGCGGGGAGCATCCTAGCGCCCGCGCGCCTGAACGGCAACACGCGGCTCGCCGCCGCGCGCGCCCCTGATGTACAATGGCGGCGGAGTCATGCGCGCGTACCGGGCGCCGGCGGCGCGCGCCGCGCCCGCGGGCGGCGGCGCGTGGGCGCACGGGCTGATGGAGCAGGAAGGGCCGTGCTTCACTCGGAGCCGGGCCTTGTTCGCCGTCGTTTTCGGTCACAATTCCGGCTCTCAGGCGAAGGGAAGATAGGAGAGGCCCCAACGGCAAAGGTCTCGACATGACCGATGACTGGCGACGAGTCCGCGCAGCCCTGGGCGGGGATCGACAAGCCCTCGAGGATCTCGTGCGTGAGCACCTGCGGCCCACGTATGCCGTCGCCTACGCCCTGACGGGTTCGAGCGCCGAGGCCGAAGAGATCGTCCAGGAGACCTTCGCCCGCGCCCTCGAAGGGCTCTCCGGCTTTCGCCGGAACGGCCGCTTCGGCGCCTGGCTGGTCGGCATCGTGCGGCATCTCGCGGCCGATCGGCAGCGCGATATCGCGCGGCGGAAGCGTGCCCTGGAATCCTGGGCGAGGGAACGGACCATGGCCGCACACCCGTGCGCGCAGGAGCAAGCCCTGGAACGCGAGGAGGCGCTCGCCCTCATCGTGCGCTCCCTCGAGCGCCTGCCCGAGGATCTCCGTGTGCCCCTCGTGCTCCACTATGTCGAGGATCTGTCGGCCAAGAAGGTCGCCGAGCGTCTCGATCTCGAACCGGCGGCGGTGCGAAAACGACTCCAGCGCGCCCGAGAACGTATCGGCGAGGAGATGGCCACGACGTTCGGCGCCGCCGTGGCTTTCCTGCGGCCATCTGCGGAGCTGGAGGCATCCGTCCTGGCGCACGCGTCCCGAGCGGCAAGCGCGGCGGGCGCCTCGACGCCCGCTGCTCCAGTCAGGACATGGGGTGCGCTCCGTCTCGCCCTGCCGGCGGCGGGCTCCGTCGTCGCCGCCGTCCTCGGGGCGCTCTGGCTCGCTTCACTTTCGCCGCGGAAAGACTCCGTTCCCCCCGTGGGCGGCCTCGAGGGAGGGCCGGCGCGCACGGTCGCCACGGCCCCGGCGCCGCCTGCGCCCGCCGAAGCGACGACCGCCATCGCGCCCGAAGAGCGCGTCAGCGTCCGCGGGCGCATCGTGGACGATGCCACCTCCCGCCCGATTCCGGGCGCTCGCGTGAGCTTCCTCGACGATGTCCAGAGTGGCAGCGGCGCCACGGTCGGCGAAGCGCGGTCCGACGAATCAGGGCGGTTTCGCTTCGACGGGCCGGTCCCGGCGCGGGTCCGGCGGCTTCACTTCCGGGCTGACAGGGACGGCTACGCATCGCAGGTCTGGTGGTCCGCCTTCAATCCTCGACTCGGAGGACCGGACTGCTTCACCGCAGTCATTCGATTGACGCCGGCGCTGCCGGTCGATGGAGTCGTCCTTCTCGAGGGCGGCGAGCCGGCGACGACGGGAACCGTGCGCGGCTTTCACGGGCTCCGGGAGGAAACCGACCGGTACACCGGCCGCTTCGTGTACGAGGCCGCCTTTCCCATCGACAGCCGGGGGCGCTTTCGCATCTGGCTGGCCGGAGATCGTGCTGCGCTCCTGGCCATGGTGCCCGGCTACGTCCCCGCCTTCTCGGCGCCCTTTGCCCCGGCGGATGCCGGCGGGCCGATCGTCGTGCGGCTTGAGCGGGGCGCGCGCGTCGAGGGACGGATCCTCGGCCCCATGGGGCGGCCCGTCGCGGGGTGCCAAGTGGTCGCGTCCTTCACCCCGCGAACGGCTGAAGCGCGGTTCGGGCGCAACTTCAGAAGAGGATGGAGAGCGTGCACGGACGAGCATGGCCGGTTCCGCATCGATGGGCTCCAGGATTTCGTCACCCTGAGGGTCACGCACGACGACTTCGAGGCTGCGTCCTTCGACGTCGCCCCGGCGGCGGGAGACGTCACCTTGAGGCTCGCGTTCGCCCGATGGCTCACGTTCGAGCCGGTCCTCGACGAGGGAACGATTCCGGACGCGGGCGCACGTCCGGGCGTGCTCGCCGCCGAGCTTCGCCACCCCGGCCACGGCGCCAGCGGCAAATTCGCGTACTTCTTCCGGTCCGGCCCGAACCTCCGGTCCGACCCCATCCGCCGGGAGCTGACGCGGGCGTTGCTCGTCGTGCCGGGGTTCCTTCCGGTGGACGTGAGCTGGCCGGCGGGGACCGGACCCCACGCACTCGGCAAGATCCTCCTCAGGCGGGGGTTTTCCCTCGAGGTGCGGGTCGTCGATGCCGCAACTCGAGCGGTTTCCGACGCACGAGTGGCGCTGAAGTGGGAAGCTCCCGGCGGGGAGGATCGTTCGGCGACGGACGAGAGCGGAACGTGCCGCTTCGACGGCATGGCGCCCGGGGGGTACCAGCTCGTCGTGGATTGCCCCGGCTTCCTGCCCCTGGAGGAGCGCGTTGTCCTTGTCGCTCCCCGGGCTGCCCGAACGGTCCGGCTCGATCGGGGGGCGGCGCTCGCGGCTCGTATCCTCGGCCCCGGCGGCGAGCCCCTTGCGGGCGCGACGCTCAGCGCCTTCGATGCGCGGATCGACGAGGAGATCCGAATGGGAGTCCAGGTCTCGTCCCCCGCCCCCTGGGTGACGGGCAAGAGCGACGAGAGCGGCATGGTGAGACTCACGGGGATACCGCCTATGTTCGCACTTTGGCTCGTCTGCCACTCCACCGGCTTCGTGCCCGCGGGCCTCCATGTGGATCCCATCGGGGCCGACGGAGCGCTCGACCTCGAGCCCATCGTCCTGGAGAGCGGGGCATCCCTTCGTATCCGGGTGCACGATGAGCGCGGTGCGCCCATCCCCTGGGCATCGGTGGTCGTGAGCGAGGATGTCCGGAGCCGCTGGTGGACGAGCGTGTACCGGACGGCCGAGTGCGACGCGTCGGGCGCTGCGAGGGTGAGCGGGCTTCCGGCCGGCGTCTACACCGTGAGCGCAACGAGCGTCGACCGAACGCAGGCGGACTCGATTGCCGTCGAGCTGGATGGCCGCAGCCCTCGCGAGCTGGAAGTCGAGCTCGCCTTGGCCGTGACGTACGGCGGGACCGTGGCCTACGCGGATGATGGCGAGCGCCTGCAGCACGGGACCGTCTGGCTCGACTACCCGGGGATTCCCGGCCTTGCCGACTACACGGCAGACATCCTGGACGGCACCTTCTCGTTCAAGGAGCTGCCGCGCGGCGGGCCCGTCGGCGTGCACGTGCTCTACGGCGAAGGAATGCACGAGATCACGGAGCCGCGTTCTGCCGAGGAGCTCCCGGAGTGGATTTCCGTTGCCCGGGGGGCGACTCTCGCGATACGCGCAACAGTCGAGGGAGGGGCGGAGCCGCCGCGGCACATCCAATGCACGCTAACCTACGAAGGGAGCTCGCGCGCGGTCCAGTCCTCCTGCGCCCGCGATGACGGCTTCTCGATCGAGGATCTCCCCCCGGGCCGGGCGAGGCTCGGAGTGGACGCCGGAGGTTACCAGGCGAGCCCAGAAACCCAGGAAGTCGAGCTTTCCCTCGGGAAGCTCAGCGTGGCAGCGGTGAGCCTGACGCGGAATCCGCCGAGCCGGCTCACCGTCGCTCTCACCGGACCGCTGGGCGGGCCGGTCGCCGACGCGAGCCTGTTGCTGCACGACGGGGGCTCGGCGCGCGAGGTCGCGAGGAGCGGAAGCGACGGCACGGCGACGCTCGAGTGGACCGGAGCGCTTTGGGGCACGCTCATCGTGGAAGCCCCCGGCCTTGCCCTGGCTCGTGTTCCCCGACCCGCGGAGGCGGCGGTCGATGGCCGGCTCTCCCTGTCCATGGCGCCGGAAGCCGTGGTCATCGCCGAGGTCCTCGACAGCGACGGGAAGCCCGCCGATGTGGGGTCGGCGGGTATCGAGCTGAAGGAGCACATCGGGATCGGAGGGGGCATCTACCGTTCGGCCCGGATCCGTTCCGGCGTCGCGCGACTCGATGCCCTGCCGGCGGGAGAGTACGTGCTCTATTTCGGGGTCGACAACTTGAGCTGGGGCACCATGGAGACATGTCTCGCCGCAGGCGAGGTGCGAGAGGTCCATTTCCGCATCCCGCCGCCGCTCGATCTGCGCGGGCAGGTTCTCCACAACGGGCGCTCCGTCGCCGGGGGGGGTATTTCTTTCCGAGGCCACGGCGCCTCGCCAACGGCCCAGATCGGCGCCACGGGCGGTTACCGCATGCGGCTCTTCGCCCGCGGGAAGTACACGGCATGGGTCTCCTGCGCCGACGAGCACGGCGAGTTCGACCAGATGGTCGAGATCGAAGTGCAGGACTGCGAGACGCTCGATATCGAGGTCCGCACCGTCACCTTCCGGGGACGAGTCGTCGATCGGGCCGGCGGCGCCCCGGTGGCGGGCGCGGGCATCCAGGTCTCCACGTCGGGCGAGTTATCCAACGGCGTGGTCGGGACCGATGGCGCTTTCTTCCTCCCGCACGTTCGACCGGGGACGTATCAATGGCTCATCTCTCGCTATGAGGACAGGCGTGGGACCGAGTTCCTGGGGAAAGGGGAGATCGCGCTCGAGGAGGACACGACGGCGACCCTCGAAGTAGACGTGCCTTGAGGCTCGCAGGTCGCATCCCGCCGCCCGCGCGCCTGAACGGCAACACGCGGCTCGCCGCCGCGCGCGCTCCTGATGTACAATGAGGGGGGCATCGTGCGCGCGGACCGGGCGATGCGGCCACGAAAGGAGATGCGACATGAGCGCGGACGCGGACATTCGCGGGGTGGGCCGCCTGACGCGGCGCGGATTCGTCGAGAGCGCGGCGGGGTTGGCGGCGGCGGCGCAGCTCGCGCCCCTGGCGGCGCGGGCGGGCGAGGAGCCGGCCGCGGCGCGGTCGATGCGCATCGGGTTTCACACCGATGCCTTCAACTCGTCTTACTGGTCGTTTGCAAAGTGCCTGGAGTGGGCCAAGCGCAACGATGTCCACTACATCGAGTGCGGGCTCATCGACGGCGTGAGCTGGATCCACGGCCTCGGATACCAGCCGCACGTGGCGCTCTACGAGGATCCCGTGCTGCTCAGGCGCACGATGGATTCGTACGGCGTCCGGTTCTCGCAGGTCGATGCGGCCTTTCCGCTCTCGGGCGAGGATGGCCCGGTCCGCGGCGTGCCCTACGTCATGAAATCGATCGCCTGGGCCGCGCAGGCCGGCTGCCCGTGCGTCGACACGACGGACGGGTTGCACGCGCCCGAAGGGCTCGAGGACAAGGACGCCATGGCGATGATGAAGCGCAGCTATCTCCAGATCCTGCGCGTGGCCGAAGCGCACAAGATCATCGTCAACATCGAGCCGCACGGCTATTTCACGACGAAGCCCGAGATGATGGCGCAGATGCAGGCTTTCAGCGACAGCCCCTGGCTGCGCATGAACATGGACACCGGCAACACGTACATCGCCGGCCAGGATCCCGTGAAGTTCCTGAACCGGTTCCTGCCGCACGTGAGCCACGTGCACGTCAAGGATGTCTCCGAGTCGCTCGCGAAGGTGATGCGCGGCGGCATGACGGGAATCGCCGTGAGCCACTGCGCGCTCGGCGACGGCGTCAACGCCGACAACATCGTCCAGTGCCTGGGCGTTCTGCGCGACGCGGGGTACTCGGGCGTCCTGAGCATGGAGTGCGAGGGCGCGGGCGGACCGATGATCGAGAAGTCGCTCGCGTGGGTTCGCGCGACGCTCAAGACGCTCGGCATCGCGGAGGAGAAGTAAGTAAGCCGCGGCGCGCCGGGCGCGGCCGGGAGAGAGGAGTCGACCATGACGAATGCGATCAGATCCAACGTCCTGCGGCGGTACTGTCTGCGCGCGGCCGCCGCGTGCGCGGCGCTCGCGTGCGTCGCCGCCGCTCCGCCGCCCCCGGATCTCGACCCGCCGGCGAAGGGCACGAAGGTGCTCATCGTGACGGGCATCGATTATCCGGGCCATCCGTGGCGCGAGACCGCGCCGCGCCTGAAGGAACTGCTCGAGAAGGACGCGCGCCTCGGCGTGCGCATCGTCGAGGACCCCGAGGCGCTCGCGTCGCCGAAGCTCGCGCTCTGGGATGTCGTCATCATCCACTTCCAGGACTGGGAGAAGCCCGGCCCCGGCCCCGAGGCGCGCGCGAACCTGACGCGCTTCGTCGAGGGCGGCAAGGGCCTCGTCCTGACGCATTTCGCGTGCGGGGCGTGGGACGGCGAGTGGCCGGAGTTCAAGAAGCTGGCCGGCCGCGTGTGGGACCCGAAGCTGCGCGGCCACGACCCGCACGGCACCTTCACGGTGAGAATTGCGGACTCCGCGCATCCGATCACGAAGGGGCTCTCGTCCTTCGAGACGCTCGACGAGCTCTACACCTGCCTGGCCGGCGATGCGCCCATCCACGTCGTCGCCGACGCCGTCTCGAAGGTCGACAACAAGGTGTATCCGATGGCGTTCGTCCTCCCGTACGGCAAGGGCCGCGTCTTCCACTCGGTGCTCGGCCACGACGCGCGCGCGTACAACGAGGCCGTGGGCGCGCTGATGCGCCGGGGCTGTGCCTGGGCGGCGGGGATCGAGCCGAAGTGAGAGGTCGCCGCGGCCGCCGCTACGGCCGCGTGCTCTCCGGGCCGATGCAGTACAGGTGCTTGTCGGAGCGGATGAAAAGGCGGCCGGCGGCGACGGCGGGGCTCGCGTTGAAGGCGCTGCGGTCGCCCAGGTCGTTCGTCGCCAGGAGCGCGAACCGGGGCGCCGCGGCCACCGTGAACGCGCGGCCGTTGCGCGCGAGGTAGTAGATCTTTCCGCCGGCGAGGACGGGCGAGGCGTAGACCTGTCCGGTGCCGGCGATGCGCTCCTCGTACACGATCGCGCCGGTCGCGGCGTCGGCGCAGTACGCCGTGCCGCTGTTCTCGTGCATCCAGAAGAGGCGGCCTTCGTGGAGAACAGGCGAGGAGACGTTGGAGCCCTTCGTGCCGGTCCAGATGCGATGCGTGGCGGTGACGTCGCCGCGGCCGCCCGCCCTCACCGCGAGCGCGCCCCCGGAGCGCCCGCCGATGCAGCACACGAGGCCGTCCTTGGCGACCAGGCTCGGCACCATGTACCAGCCGATGTCGGTGGCGCAGGACCAGAGCTGCGCTCCCGTCGCGGGATCGAACCCGAGAATCCTGCCGGCGATGGCGAGGACGAGCTCCGTCGCTCCCCCCGGCGTCGCAACGAGGATCGGCGTGTTCCAGGATTCCTTGATGCCGCTCGCGCGCCACTTCTCCTCGCCGGTCTTCTTGTCGAGGGCGATGAGGGTCTCGCTCTCGACGCTCGCATTCACGATGAGGAAGTCGCCGGCGATGACGGGCGAGGCGGCCGAGCCCCAGCCGTTCGTCCCGGATCCGACGTCGGCATGCCAGAGCTCTCGGCCTTGGCGGTCGAGGGCGAAGACGCCGGACTTCCCGAAGAAGACGTAGACGCGCTCGGCATCGGCGGCGGGCGTGCTCGACGCGTAGCCGTGATCATCGCGAATGGATTTCTGCTCGGGCAGCTTCGCCGGGAAGTCCTTCTTCCAGATGACGGCGCCGTCGCCCGCCTTCATGCAGATGACATGACGCACGAGGTCCTCGGGGCTCCCGCGCTCCGCCCGAGGGACGTTGTAGCCGCTGTAGCAGGTCAGATAGAGCCTGTCGCCGAGGATGATCGGACTCGACGTCCCCGCGCCGGGAAGCTCCGCCTTCCACGCGATGTTCTTCGCGGGACCCCACTCGGCGGGCAGTCCGGTCTCGGGCGACGCGCCCATGCCGGTCGGGCCGCGAAAACACGGCCAGTCCGCGGCCGCGCAGGCAGTTGCGCACACGAGCGCGAGAAGGATGGTCTTGTACATGGGCATGTGCTCCCGAGCGGCGAGGTGCGAGGTGACGATCGTATCCGGTGTTACTCGCCGCAGCCCGTAATTGTACGCGATCTTCGCCTGACGACGAATCGCGCGGGGAACGCGCGGGCCGGAGGGCTCCGTGTGCTCCATGGAAATCGGTGACTGTCCCCAGATAGTGTCCCGGATAGTCTATAATCAGGGCATCATGGAACCCTTGCCGTCCGAAACCGCCGCGCTGCTCGTCCGCGTGCAGGCGGGCGACCGCCAGGCGCTCGATGCGCTGCTCGCCCGGAATCTGCCGTGGATCCGGGCGCAGGTCAGGCGGCGCATGGGCGCGGCGCTCAGGAGCAAGGAGGAGTCGAGCGACGTCGTTCAGGACGCGGTCATCGAGTTCCTGACGTACGGGCCGCGCATTCGCCTCGAGAGCGAGGCGGGCTTCCGCGGGCTCATGTGCCGCATCGTCGAGCACACCCTGCGCGACCGGCGCGACTGGTGGACCGCGCGGCGCCGCGCGCTCAGCCGCGAGCGGCCGCTCGGGGCCGACACCGTGCTCGATCTCGATGCGCCCCGCGCGCCCGGGCCCGACCCGGCCGAGGAAGCCGCGCGGCGCGAATGGGAGGCGTGGATCAGGCTCGGCATGGAGCTTCTCGATGCCGGCGAGCGCGAGGTCATCGTGCTCAGGAAGTGGGAGGGGCGCGACTGGGCCGCGGTCGGCCGCGCGCTCGGCTGCTCGGAGGACGCGGCGCGGATGCGCTTCAACCGCGCCATGGCGAGCCTGGCCGATGCCGTGCATGCGCTGCGCGCGGGCGCGATGCCCGCGGCGGCGGACGACGCCGCGGCGGGCGATGCGGGAGGCGGCGATGGGCGCGAGTGACCTCACGCCGGAGGAGACGGCGCTCCTCGCCGAGTTCAGCGACCGCATGGAACGCGGCGAGCGGCCCGACCCGGCGGAGTTCGCGGCCGCCGCGCCCGCCGAGCGGAGAACGGAGATCGAGGCCAGGCTGACGACGCTCGCGCACATGATGGCGGCCATGGCGCCGGCCGATGCCCCCGCGCCGCGGCC
>DHGK01000031.1 GCA_002402755.1 Planctomycetes bacterium UBA4800 | reverse complement strand
CAGGCTGCTCGATCGCACGATGATCGGCGACTGGCCGAAGTAGCGCAGCATCTCCGTGAACTGGTGCTTGATGTCTTCGGAGAAGACGCCGTGCCGCATCTTCTCGGCGGCCTCGGCGGCGCGCACGACGACGTCATCGAGCGTGTAGTTGCGGGGCTTGCGCCTGAGCCACCAGCAGCCGTTCTGGACGAGGTACGTGTAGAAGACGTCGGCGCCGATGTAGAACGAGTCGTGCATCTCGAGCCGGCGGCTCCAGGCCGGGTCGCCGGCGCGGAGGATGGCCCGCGCGAGCAGCATGCCCACGGACTTGCCGCCGATGAGCCCCGTGCCGATCATGCGGTCGAGGATCTCGACGAGGTCGCGCAGCGTCAGGTACCGCCGCGCGAGCTTCGTGATCGCGGGGTCGCGCGTCACGGCCATGCGGATGAGCTGCTCGTAGAGCGCCTTGCCCTCCTTGCCGGGCGGCCCGCCGCTGCGGGGCAGCCGCGCCAGGGCCTCCTTGGCGCGCTGCAGCGTGTCGGCCCAGAAGCCCGGCCGGTGGATGCCGAACTGGAGCCACGTCTGCGGGTCGCCGGCGAGGATCGCCGTCGTTGTCGTGCTGTCCGTCACGGGGCGGAACTCCTCGCCCTCCCAGAGGTGCAGCATGTAGAGGTTGGGCGAGTAGCGCGTGTCGACCTTCAAGGGGTGGATGTAGCGCTTCCCCTGGTGGCGGTAGATGTTGACGACGACCTGCGCGGTGCTCGTGATGGCCTCGGTGGCGAGCGGCGTGTGGCGGTTCCTGAGGAGCGCGAAGTACGCGATCGTGTCGAGCTGGAAGAGGTACGGGCAGGCCAGCATGAAGAAGTTCCCGAGCATGCGGTCGCTGTACCAGTCGACGGCGAGCTCCGAGAGGCAGTCGAAGACGTAGCAGGCGCCGCGCCCGGTCTCCTCGATGACGTCGAGCGTCTCGGTGATGAAGCGCTCGAAGCCGCCCTCGGGGTGGAGGCGGCAGATGCGGAGCCCCCGGCGGGGGGCGAGGAGCGGCGTGTGCTTGGCGAACCGGAAGTAGACGAGCGGCTTGCCCTCGGCGATGGCCGCGCCGACGTAGGGGTCGACGAGCGGCCGGTAGTCCTGGAGGCTGTTCACCTGCAAAACGACGTTGTCGCCGGGTCGCAGGCCGAGGAGCGTCCGGTCCAGGCCCGGCAGCCCCGTCGTGAAGTCGAGCGGGCCGGCGTTGCGCGACGGCGTGCCGGCCGGTCCGTGCGTCGATGCCTTGCGGCGAGGCGCCATGGTCGGTGCTCCTTCCTGCGTGCGGATCCGCCATTTGACCACGATGCGCGCGCGGCGGCAAGCGCGCGCCTGGCGCCGGCCGGCGCGCCTCGTATAATCGCAGCATGCGCTCGAGGATCGTCGTTGCGACACTCTTCGCGATTGCGGCCGGCGCCGGGATCGTCGCGTTCCTGTCGCGCGGCGGCGGCGGACCGCCGGAGGCCGACATCGCGCCGGTCGAGGAGCCCGCGCCGCCGGCGCCGGCCGACAGCGTCGCCGCGCCGCCCGGCCAAGCGCCGGCGCCCGCCGCGAAGAACGCGGCGGAGGATGCGACCGCCATCGCGGGCCGCGTCAGGAACGCCGCCGGGGGCCCGGTGTGGCGCGCGCAGGTCCGCTGCCTGATCGGCAGCGAGGAGGTCAAGGCGACCAGGACGAACCGCGCGGGCGAGTTCGTCCTGTCCGGGCTCGACGGGCGGATCGTGTACTCGGTCGAGGCGTCGGCGGCCGGCCACATGGCGGAGCGTATCGACGACGTGCCGGTCCCGCTGCGCGGCCTGGACTTCACGCTGCGGCGCGGCGCGCGCCTGAAAGGCCAGGTGCTGACGGCGGATGTCGGCATGCCGCTCCGCGGCTTCACGCTGACCTTGACGGGCGCCGAGGAGCGCTCGGTCGAGTTCGAGGAGGCGGACGGCGGCGGGTTCACGGTCGAGGGCCTGAAGGGCGGCGTGTACTTCGCGTTCGTGTCGGCGCCCGGCTACAAGCCGTCCGAGCGCAAGAAGCTGACGATCCGGGAAGGCGACACGGTCACGGAGAGCTTCCTGGTGCCGCCCGAGGAGTGAGGCGGCCCGGGTCCGAACGGACAGGACGAGGAGGCAGCGGTGCAACTGCGGAGCATGCTCGCGACGGCGATGGCGGCGGCGGCGATGGCAGGCGCGGAGGACATACCGGCCGCGTGGCGCGCGGCGTGGAGCGATCCGCCAAGCGAGTGCCGTCCGCTCCAGATCGTCCACGGCATCAGGCCCGAGGGCATCGCCGCCGGGGCGGAGGCGTCGCCCGAGGCGCTCGGGAAGGCCGTCGAGGCGGCGCTTTCCCGCTACCGCGACCTGGGGCTCGGCGGCATCGTGTGCAACGTCGGCTTCAAGGACTACCTGCGCTCGGAGCGCGAGTGGGCCGTCCTGTGCGCCGGCGTCGACGCCGCCGCGCGGCTCGGCATGCAGGTCTGGATCTACGACGAGGAGGGATACCCGAGCGGCGCCGCGGGCGGCCTCGTTCTGGAAAAGAACCCCGCCCACGAGGCCATGGAGCTCCTGCGCGACGCGACCGGCGGATTCGTCGTCCGGCCGTCCTACGAGTGCACGCACGCAAGCAACAACTTCTACGCGTCGCGCCGCTACGCGAACCTGATCGACGCGCGGGCCTGCGAGGCGTTCATCGCCGTGACGCACGCGGAGTACGCGCGCCGAATCGGCCCGCACCTCGGCCGCACGGTCAAGGCGTTCTTCACCGACGAGCCCTCGCTCATGGCGGTCGACACGGGGCAGCTCGGCGAGGACGTGCGGACGCGCGTGCGCGTCGCCGATGCGCCCGATCCCGGCATCGCGTCGGCGCCGCGGGTCCCGTGGTGCCTTGACCTTGCCGAGTGCTACGCGCGCCGCTGGGGCGAGGACCTGATGCCGCGCCGGCCGAGCCTGTTCTCCGGCGACGCGGCCGGGGATCGGGAGACGCGGCGCAAGTTCTGGGCGCTCGTCGCCGATCTGATCGCGGAGCGCTACTTCGGGGCGCTCGGCGTGTGGTGCGAAGCGCACGGCGTGGCGTCCTCGGGGCACGTCCTGTGGGAGGAGGAGGTCCTTCACCACGTGCCGCTCATGGGCAACGCGCTCAAGTGCCTCTCGGCGATGCAGATCCCGGGCCTCGACGTCCTTTCTTCGGACCCGGAGGCGGTTGTCTGGAGCGGCTGGCTCACCGCCTGCCTGCCCGAGTCGGCGGCGCTGCTCTCGGGCCGGCGCCGCGTCATGACCGAGGTCAGCGACTTCGTCCAGACGATGGGCGGCGGCGCCGCCGTGGGCCCGGCCGAGATGCAGGCGACGGCGGCGTGGCAGGCGGCGTGGGGCGTGACCGAGTTCACGCTGTACTACTCGCCGGGGGCCCGTCCTCCCGATGCGTACCGCGGCTACTGCGCCTACGTCGGCCGGCTCAACGCCGTGCTCAGGGACGCAACGCCCGTCCCGCGCGTGCTCCTGTACTATCCGATATACGACCTGTGGGCCGAGTACCTGCCGGTTGCGGGAAGACTGACGCTCGCCTCGCAGTCACCGCGCGCGCAGCGGCTCGCGGGCGCGTTCATGGAGGCGGGACAGGCGCTCCAGCAGGCGCAGATTCCGTTCCTTGCGATCGACCACGAGAAACTCGCCGCCGCGACGGGAGGCGCCGGCGCGGCTCCGGCCGGCGGAGTCCCCGCGTGGGACGCGCTCATCGTTCCTGAAGGCTGCGAGCTTCCGCCGCCCGCGAAGGCCGCCGCCGATGCGCTTGCCGCCCGCGGCTGCCGCGTGATCGCGGCGCGGCCGGGGCAGCGCGCGGCCATCGTGAGCGGTCTTGCGCCCGCGTATCGGATCGAGCCCGCGTGCGACCGGATCGCGCTCGGCGCGTTCGTCAGGGACGGCCGCAGGATCGTCCTTCTCGTCAACGTCGGGAAGACCGCGTATCAGGGCGCGCTGGCCGCGCCCCCGGGCGGCGCGTGGCTGACAATGGACCCGGCCACGGGCGCGATCGGGGAAACGGCGGCGGCGCAGCCGCTGCCGCTCGCGCTCGCGCCGCGCCAGGCGCTCCTCTTCGTCGAGACGCGCGCGTGAGCCGATCGGCCGCGAAGATCGGAAGACGGGCGTAGCCGCCAAGGCGAAAGCAGCCGCAAAGACACGAAGGCACGAAGGGCAAGTCTGTTGGTACATATTCGGTGAACCCGTGG
>DHGK01000357.1:3128-5511 GCA_002402755.1 Planctomycetes bacterium UBA4800 | reverse complement strand
CACGGGTTCACCGAATATGTACCTGGCCTGTCCTTACCGAGAATCCCATCCCCATTGCACCAGAAGGACTTATAGATACAGCGCAACCCTAGCCCTGCGATACAATCCCTGCATCTCTCATGCACAAAAGAGCTCTGAGATGGGCGTCTTGAGAATCCTGTTCCTGGTCGTCCGGTCGATCCTGATTCCACGAGCTGCCTTCGCCGCCTCGGTGGCCGCGGTCCATGGGGATGGTCTCGACGGACCACGCGCAGACGGGCGAACTTGGTCGACGGAGTGGGTCAATCTCCAACCGCCGCGCGGATTCTCTCGCTTCCGCGGCCTGGACCCGGACCCTTCGGTGCCGGATTTCAACGGCCCGAGCACCGCCATCAGTTGCGGACGGGGTTTTCGGTAGAGACAGGGCGATTCCACGCCGGCACGGCAGCGCCTCCTGCGGCGCGCGTTGCAGATTGGCGACAATCTTTCCATTTTCATTAGATTTCGCGAGACTTTTGGCACCTTGCCAACGCTTAGACGGATGACGCGCAACGCAGTGCGGCGATGCGGAAGAGTCTGAGGCGATGCATGGAATGTGGTCCCTGGAGCGGGCGAGAGGGTTGGACGTCCGCTTCGGGACTGCGGAGATTGTCGTCGCGGTTGTCGCTCCAACCCGTATCGAGAGAGGGAGGTCCCATGAGAAAGTACCTTGTCTTCATGGCGTTGGGCATTGCGGCCCTTTGGCTGGTCTCGGCCGGGGGAGGGCTGCTCGGATCGGGGCCAATGGCGGCGGCGTACACCAGGTCGGCCGTGCCGCCAGGAGTCGCGTTGCCGTTCGCCGGCACGTGGTTCTTCCACAACTATGTGGGCGACTCCCCAACCTGGGGTCCACTCATCGGAACGGTGAATGTGGACGGAACCTTGGTCATCTCCGGCACGCCTATGGAGGGAGGGATGATGTGCTCAGACGTGCACGGATCCTGGAAAGCCACCGGGAGGAATACGATGGTCGGCACTTTCTTGTGCATCGTCACGGACTTCGACGGACATCCGTTGTTCTATGAGAAGGGCTCGCTCGAGTGGACCTTGTCCGAGGACGGAAACGAACTGGGGGGACTGAGCGTGATCAATCTCTATGGTGCGGATGTAGACCCTCTGGTCGGCGAGCCCTTCGGCGTGGCCACCTGCACGGGCGAAGGGCGCCGGGTCGCGGCGGAATAACCAGCACCGCATTGCCGGCACGTGAGATCCTGGAAGGCGGCGAGCCGCGAGAATCGCCGCCTTCTCTTTTCGTGCGCGCTCACGGGCCATGCCGAGGTCCGCGTGCGCACGCACGCGGCGCCGCCCGCTACTTCTCGATCTTCTCCCTCGTCATCCTCTTGACCCGCTCCTCGGCCTGGTGGAGATCCTCGAGCTGCCGCACGAGCTGGTTCAAGTCGCCGTACTCGGTCATGCGGTCGATTATGTCCTGGAGCGCCTCGTTGATTTCGCCACCGACCGACCGTGCATCCGCGCGAGCCCAAGGGGTTGGGCGCTGCATAGGACCGGTCCGCGCGGACCCAAGGTTCTGCAACCTCGCCCTGCTGAACCACCGCTGGGGATGTCTTTCGCCGGCCCGTGTTCCACCGACTGGCCCACCGGCCGCGACAGCTCGCCCGCGGCTCGGGCCCGCCTGACCGGCCCGAACGCCTCCCGAACCCCTTCGCGCCCCGCGTTTCGCCCCGAGCGGCCCGCGGCCGCGCGCGCGTCACCTCTGCATCCGGCGCCGGAGGAGGTCCAGAATCCTGCGCTCGAGCGCCTCGTTCTGTTTCCTGAGGTCGTCGAGTGCGCTCGCGTCGTCCTCGCTTTCGAGCCGGCCCAGGCGCGACCTGAGGATGTGATTCTCCTTGAGCGCATCGATGGCCTGCGCCACCTCGTCGCCTGCGGGGGTCTGCGCCTCCAGGCGCTGCGCCTGCCTGAGAAGCGCGACGAGCTCCGCGACGTCCTTGTCGTCCGGAAACGCGCCGGCGAGCGGCTCGGCATGGGTGAGCACGCTCGCAAGAGTGCTGCCGCGCGCCCAGTAGCTCCGCCTGAGGATCTCCGCGAACTCGGCGGCGACCGCATCGAGGCGCACCCAGGGGCTCGCACTCTCGAAGCTCCCGTACGCACGATCCATGCTCACATCGGCGGCGAGTTCCACGGCGTCCCGGACGACGCTTCCGGCGACGGGCTTGTACCGCACCGTCACCGTGGCGATGCGGCCCGTCCAGCCCGCAAGCGGCATCACCTCGTAGAGCGCCGTCACCTCGTGCCCGGCGCCGATCTCGCCCGCGTCGACCGCGTCGTTCCGGAAGTCCTTGTCGGCGAGCGCCCGGTTCTCGTACCCGAGCTGCCGGTACAGGACGACGCGCGCGGGGTCGAACGC
>DHGK01000357.1:2056-3073 GCA_002402755.1 Planctomycetes bacterium UBA4800 | reverse complement strand
AGCAGCGCGTCGTTGTGATTGCCCATGCCGACGCCGACCGAGGTCAGGAAGATCTTCCGCTCGCGCTGTCCGCGCACGCGGTCGAGCATGGCGTCCGGGTCGACGACGCCCGTGTTGGCGACGCCGTCCGAGCACAGGATCACGCGGTTGGTGCCGCCCGCGAGGAAACGCCTCGCCGCCATCTCGTAGCCGAGGAGCAGGCCGTCGCCCGCGTTCGTCGAGCCGCCGGGCGAGAGTCGGTCGATCGCGGACAGGATGTCCTCGGCGCGGTCGACGCCGGCGGGCTCGAGCACGTTCCAGGCCTTGGTCTGGAAGGCGACGATGCCGATCGAGTCGCGCTCATCGAGCCTCGCCGTGAGAAGCCGCAGCGACTGCTTGACGAGCTCGAGGCGGTCCTCGCGCTGCATCGAGCCCGAGCAGTCGATGACGAAGACGAGGGCGCACGGCAGGCGCTTCCCGGCGGTCGTCTCGCGGGCCTTGATGCCGATCCTGAGGAGCCTGAAGCCCGGTTCGTGCGCGAAGGGCGTCGGCGCGAGCTCCGTGTAGATGGCCAGGTCCTTGCCCTCGGGCGCCGGATACCCTCCGCGGAAGTAGTTGACGAACTCCTCCGTGCGCACCGCCTCCTTGGGCGGCACGTTCCCGCGCGAGAGGTAGCTCCGCGAGAGCGTGTAGCTCGCCGTGTCGACGTCGACGGAGAAGGTCGAGAGGGGCTGCGCCCCCGCCTCCAGGCAGGGGTTGTCGCCGTAGTACCTGAAGAACATCATGTCGGGCGTCTCGCCCGGGCGCGGCGCGAGCGAGCGCAGGATCTCCTCGACCCGGCGCTCGGGCGATTGGCCGGCGGCGGGCATGTCTTCGAATTCGCCATCGCGGGCCCACATGCCGGGCACGGCTTCGCTCAGACGCTCGGCCGCGGGCGCCGCCGCAACGGGCGAGCGCCGCATCGACTCGCCATAACTGAACTGCGCCGCGTCCGCGCCCCCGGCTCCGCCGCCGACTCCGTCCGCCCCGAAAGCGAGG
>DHGK01000357.1:0-2041 GCA_002402755.1 Planctomycetes bacterium UBA4800 | reverse complement strand
GGCCGGCGAGGGAGACATGGCCCTTTTCCGCGTCGGATCGTACGCCGGCGCGGGCGCCGCCGGCGCCTGCAGGCGGATCTCATGAGGCGTCTCGGGGCTTCGAATACTCGTGGATCCCGCCATCTCCGCAGCCGGCGCGGCCGACTTTCCGCCCATCCGTATCTGCGTCACGGCCACGATGAGACCGGCGCACGCGAGAACGAGCACGGACGCCGCCACCGCGTAGACCGGAAACCAGTTGACGCGCCGGCGCACCCCCGCCGCCGCGCGCGCCTCGCTCAGGAGCCGCGCGCGGCGGCCGCCGTCGAGCACGGCCGCGGCCGCCGGCATCGCGCGAATCTGCGCGACCGCGGCGCGCAGGGCCAGCGCCTCATCGGCGCAGCACGCGCAGGACGCGATGTGCGCCTCGACCGACGCCGCCTCGCTCGAGGTCAGCTCGTCGAGGACGTACGCCGTCAGCTTCTCCGTCTGTGCCGAGCACGGGTTCGTATCGTTCATCGGAACCTCCTCTCGCCGGGCCGCGCGGAACGCTCAGATGACGCCGGCGGCCTTGAGGCCGTGCGCCAGATTCCTGAGCCCGTGGTGGATCAGGTAGCCCACGTTGCTCTCGCTCAGCCCGGTGATGGCGCTGATCTCGCGGTAGCTCTTCCCCTGCTGGACCTTGAGGACGACCGCGTTGCGCTGGTTGACGGGGAGCTTCTCGAGCTCCTCCCTGAGGGCCTGCTGCGCCTCGCGCCGTTCCACGGGGTCGGGCCCCGGCGCGGCCTCCGCCTGCATGTGCGCCGCTTTCTCGTGCGCCGACCGCATGCGTCCCTCCTTTCTCGCGGCATCGATGCCCGCGTTCCGGCAGACGCGAAAGAGCCACGTTCCGATCGTTTCGCCGTGGTCGATGGTCCGGCCCTCCCGGATGAGGCGCAGAAACGTCTCCTGCACGGCATCCTGGGCCGCCGCGCCATCGCCGAGCATCCGCTCCGCGTACCCGAGGAGCGGCCCCTCGTAGCGGGACACGAGCGCCTCGAACGCCCTCACGTCGCCGCGGAGGTACGCATCGAGTGACGCGCGATCATGTTCGCTCACGGCCTTCTCCGCACGCGTGTGCCGTCCGACCTAGAGACGTGCGCCGCGGCGTTTTCTTAGGCCCCGTTTCTGCCGGGTTCCGGGATATCCCGGCTCGCGCGCGGCCGGGCCGCGGCGCCGCGCCGCTTCTGGCACGCGTCCGCCTCCGCGAGTATCATCGACCGTCCGGGGGCTCCTGTCGAGGAGCCTGGTCACCGTCCTTCCGTGCCGGGAACGACGCCATGGCATCGAGCGACACCGCGCACCCCCTGACCGATCTCTTCGGCCGCGCCCACACCTACCTCAGGGTCTCGGTCACGGATCGGTGCAACCTGCGGTGCCTGTACTGCCACCCGGGGCGGACGCGCGCGTACCGGGGCGAGGAAGTCCTCTCCTACGATGAGATCGCGGCGCTCGTGCGCGTCTTCGCGTCGCTCGGCATCGCCAAGGTGCGCGTCACGGGCGGCGAGCCGCTTCTGAGACCGCGCATCGAACGCCTCATCGAGGCGCTCCGCGGCATCGCGGGGCTCGACACGATCGCGCTGACGACGAACGGAGTCCTGCTCGCCCGCCATGCGCGCGCACTCAAGGCGGCGGGGCTCTCGCGCCTCAACGTGAGCCTCGACACGCTCAAGCCCGAGCGGTTCGAGCGCATCGCGCTCCGCAACAACCACCGGGCCGTGATCGAGGGCATCGACGCGGCGCTCGAGGCCGGGTTCGTGCCGCTCAGGATCAACGTCGTCGTCCTGGCGGGCGTCAACGACGACGAGCTGCTGGACTTCGTCGAGCTCGCCCGCACCCGGCCCTTCGCGGTCCGTTTCATCGAGCACATGCCGTTTGCGTGCAGCCTGCGCCGCGACGCGCGCCTCGTGCCGTACCTTGCCATGCGGCGCCAAATCGAGGAACGCCACCGCCTGACGCCCGCGGCGGCGAACGGCCAGGTGGCCAGGGAATTCCGCATCGACGGCTTCGCCGGGACGATCGG
>DHGK01000055.1 GCA_002402755.1 Planctomycetes bacterium UBA4800 | reverse complement strand
CTAGTCCCTCCTCCTCCGCCGCCGCCTCCGCAACCTGCGATCAGGAATGCGCACAGGGTTGTCGTCGCGAGCGCGTGTCGATTCATGAGGGGGCCTCCAGGGGAGTGGACGTTCGCCATGGGCCGGCACCGTGCCCGCCGTAGTCCCTTCAATCGGCAGGAATCGCCTGCAGGTTGCGGATGCGCCGATAATGCGGAGACGCGCGACGCCCGGTCGCCTACTTGCCGACCGGGGGCTCGGCGTACAGGCCGAATTCCGCGAGCGCAGGGCAGGCCGCCGCCGCCGTGGAGCTGAACCCCCCTGTTCCCTCCGGCACGCCGCGGGCCGGCTCCCGGACGGCGACCGCCCCATCGCCGGGCCGTTCCGCGCGGTCGTGCCGCCCGGAGGAACGGTATGCATCGAGCTGTTCCCGCAGGACTGACGCCGCGCCCCATTTTCGGCTGGCCGCATCTGACGGTGTTCTCACTCTTGCCTGGTTCTCACGCTCTTCGTACAATGGGGATCGTTGTGCGTTCTCGCCTTTCGAGAGGCCGGAATCCGCGCTCGGCGGAAGGGAGGTGACGCTCGTGAGAAGCGTGTGCATCGCGGCGTGTGTCTTGTGCCTGCCGGCGCCCGCGCTCTTCGGGGACATCGTCAAGTTCACCGACGGCAAGTCCGTCGAGGGGCTCATTCGCAGCGAGGGCACGGATTTTGTCGTCATCGAGGTCTACGCCGGCGGGACGAGCACGCTCATGCGGATCGATCTGAGCCGGGTCGACTCGATCATCAGGCAGCCGTACTCTCCGCCCAAGGCCAAGGCACGCAAGCCGAAGCCTCCCGAGGGCGCCGCCCCCGCGGCGCCGCCCGGGAAAGCCTCGGCGGACGAGGCGGGCGCGGCGCCGAAGACGCCGCGCTACTTCGTGATCCCGCTCCACGGCGAGGTGGGCAAGGACATCGCCGCGCGTCAGGTCATGCAGGCCATGGAGGCCGGGCTCCTGAGCGGCGGGACGATCCTGGTGCTCGAGATTGACAGCCCGGGCGGCCTTATCAGCGAAAGCCAGGCAATCATCGATCTCCTGGCCGAGCACAAGGACCGCCGCTCGATCGCGTTCGTGAAGAGCGCCTATTCCGCCGCCGCGGTCATCGCGCTCACGTGCGATGAGATTTACCTGGCGGATGGCGCGTCGATCGGCGCCGCAACGGCCGTGATGATCGAACGCTCTCAGGCGCAATCGAAGGCGAGGATGGTCGTGGCGCCCGAGAAGGTCCAATCCGTGTGGCGCGCCGCCTGCAGGCACGCCGCGGAGATCGGCGGGCACGACCCGCTCTTCGCCGAGGCGATGGTCGATCCCGACGTGCAGCTCAGGACCGTGCGCAAGGACGGCACGACGACGATCGAGCAGGTCATGGAGCTCGCGCCCGAGGACTTCTCGGAGGGCCGGGTCGTGTCGGCCAAAGGCAAGCTCTTGACGCTCACCGCCAAGGAAGCCGTCGCCTTCGGCCTGGCGGCGGGCATCGCGGCGCAGCGCACCGATCTCGAGAAGATCGCGCCAGGCGTCGCCGGCTGGCGGCCGGTGAGCGACCGCGGCGAGAAGCTCATGGCGGGCTACCGCACCGCGGCCAAAGATGCGGACAAGAGGCTCGAGAAGCTCATCAAGGACCTGAACCGGGAGTTTCAGAAAGCCGTCGAGGACGATCCGAGCACGAAGACCTACTACGTCGACGAGCATAAGAGGTTCACGCCGGCCTCGCGCCGGGAGTGGCAGGCCCACTGCGTGAACTGCTACAACCATCTGCTCGCGTGCGAACGGCTACTCGACCGCATCACGCTGGTCGGCCAGGATTTCCCGTTTCTCCAGGGCGAGGCCGAGGCGGCGCAGGAGGTCAAGGGCAGGATCCGCGACCTGCGCGAGAAGATCAAGCGCGAGGCGTCGCGCCGCGGCGTGTAGACGCGCCGGCGCCTGCCGCGCGGCGCGTGCGCCGCCGCGCGCTCACTTGCCTGCCAGATTCCCGAGCGCGTCGAGTATCTCGACGCGCACCTGGTCCGCCGCGTTCCGGTCCTTCGGCGCCTGCCAGGAACACGCCGCCGAGGACGTCATGCACGCGGTCACGCGCGCGGGGCCCTCGGCAAGAAGCTCCCGCGCGGGCGCGAGCGCCGCCTCGGCGACGCCCGCGCGCGCGAGCTCCTCGATCCGGTCGCGCAGCATGCGCAGGTACTCGTAGTCCTCGATTCCCTCCCGGATCGCCTCCATGTGCTTCCCCGCCGTCACGGTCGTCGCGGTCATGAAGAGCGGCGTGTACGCGCCGACGGTCGCTTCGTACTCGTTCCACGGCCAGGCGCCGTTCCCGTCGCCGAAGGCCCAGAAGCCGGAGCCCTCGGCGCCGTGAAGCCAGCAGAACCAGTGCTGCATGCGGTGGTAGCTGAAGGGATCGAGCAGCTTCCCCGGGCCGCTGCACGAGTAGAACCACAGCCGCCGCCCCGCCTCGCGCCGGCGCGCGTAAAACTCGCGGAACGGCGCGCCGCGATCGTGCCACATCGGAAGGTTCGGACACAGAATGCTGCTGAGCTCGAAGAGCGCGGGGTCGGCCTTCGACGGGTCCTGCCAGATCGGATCCTCGAAGATCACGACGTCGGGCTGCGCCGCGCGGATCGCCTTGGCGTAGGCGATGATGGTCCTGTCCTGCGCGGACGTGTGCGGCTCGTCGACGAGGAGGAGGCCGAGCCGCCCGGGCGCGATGCCCCATCTCCCGAGGCGCTCGACCCACCACGTGATCCAGGCCCCGACGGCGGCGCGGAACGGCGCGCTGTCGAGCGCGAAGCCCGCGAAGGAATCGCCGACGGCCGCGAAGACGAAGTAGTTGCGCGCGCCGGGCCAGCGGGCGAGCCACCGCTCGAATTCCTCCGTCGAGGGCGGCGTCACCATCGCGCCCGCGGCATCGTACTCGCCGCGGGGAAGCACCGCCGACTGCGCCCACGGCGTGTCGACGAAGTGCTCGCGCAGGTGGCGGATGAACGCCTCGCGGTTCTCGGGCCCGACCTGGTAGCAGCGCTCGCGATCGGTGTAGTCCCAGCCGCCCAGGTGCAGCGCCGGCTGCGCCGGGAAGGTGAGCGGGTGGATCGTGAGCCGGACCGGCACGCGCGGGAGTCCGTCGCCGAGAACGATCGCGCCGTCGTAGCGGCCGGGAGGGACATCGCGCGGATTGAACGTGAGCCACACCTGCCTGGTGAGCCCCGGGAACACGCTGATGCGCCACTCGTTCCCGGCTCTCTCCGCGATCGGCAGCGCCGCCGCAACGGGCGTTCCCGACACGGTGTCCGTGAAGACGACCTCGTGGACGGTCAGGTACGGACAGTCAGGCGCGCCGGGGAGCCCTTCGATGCGCAGGGAGAGCATGCGCGGCGCCTCGCCCGTGTCGAGACCCTCGGGCCCGGGGTCGCTGATGTTGAACGCGGCGCTCCGATACTCGCCCGACATCATCACCGCGTCGATCGATGCGCCGCCCCCGCGGGGCGGCTCGGTCGGGCTCAGCATGTCCCAGCGGTCGTTCTGCCAGACGACGGGCGCCTCGTGCCCCATGCGGCGCCACACCTGCCCCTGGGCCGCGAAGATCCGCCGGTGCACCGCATCGATCGGAAACGCGGTCGAGAGCTCGCGGTCCGGGTCGACGGCGACCGCGGCGATGTCGTTCCGGAGTCCCTCGATCGCGCGCGCGAGCTCGGCGCGGCGCGCGTCCGGCATCGCCGTCGCGTCGCAGGCCGCCCCGACCGCCGCGCAATCGCGCGCGAGGCGGCGCCGCAGCAAGGTCGTCATGCGCATGGCGCTGAAGAACGCGTCCGGGTCTCCCACCGCGCGCCCGGCCGGCTCCCTGTCGCGCAGCTCGGGCGGCCCGCGGTACACCTCGATCTCGTCGGCGAAGGTGTACGGAGTCCCGGCGACGAGCAACGCGACGAAGCGGCCGCGCGTCGCGAACCCGGTCGTCCGGAACGTGTGGAGCGCGTAGCCCTGCGCGGGAGGAGCCGACGTCGCGGCGCTCGCAGCGACGAGGTCGCCGCAGAGGCGGTACGCGGCGCCGTCATCGCTCGCAAGCACCCAGATCGCCGACGGGAAGGAGACGCCGGCGACTCCCGCCGCGGTGCTATAGGCGACTCCCGCGATCGGCTCGATGGCCCCCAGGTCGATCGTGATGCGCACCGGGCACGCGCCCGACCAGCCGACCGTGCCTTGCTGCGTCCAGAAGTATCCTTCGACACGCACGCCGTCGGTGAGTTGCCGCGCGTCGCCGGGATCCGTGCAGTGGGCGTAGTTCGGCGCGGGCGCGAGCCTGTAGCTCTTGCCGAGCGCGATGTTCTCGGGAGCCTCGGAGAAACACACGGCGAGGAAGAACGCGGCAACGTTCATGGCGGGCCTCCTTGCGTACCGTGTTCAACCTACCCGAAGGTCCGGTGCGGCGAAAGAGGGCCCCGGCGCTCGCAACGGCGCGCGGCCGCAGGCTATCGTCGTTCCTCCGGGCGTCTCTCGACGCCGTCTACCGGTCGTCCCGCACGCGGCCCGCCGCCCCGCGTTTCCCGCCCGGCCGGCCCGTCGATGAGCGGCGCGCACGGCGCCTCGGGAAAGAGCACCGCGTCGAGGTTCTTCTCCCGGTTCCCGGCCTGGACGCGATCGGCGAGCGCGCTCCACTGCTCCTCGATCTCCTCGAGCGTCTTGTGCTTCGTCTCCGGCACGAACTTCCACGTGAAGAGCGCCTGGGCGAGCGCCATCGCGCCCAGGAACGCGAACGTCGGCGCCTTGCCGATCTGGTTGAACGCGTAGGGGAAGAACAGGACGACGACGGCGTTCGCGCCCCACTGGGTCAGGACGGGCACCGCCATCGCGATCCCGCGCACCCGGTTCGGGAAGATCTCCGGGACGAGCGTCCAGAAGACGGGGCCGATGCAGGCGGCGAAGAAGGCGATGAAGAGCATCATCAAGCCCAGCACGACGACGCCGGTCGTCTCCAGGCCGGCCGTGGTCATGCCCTCGAACGGCTTCGTCGCGTAGACGACCGTCAGCGCCGCGAGCGCCGCGGTCATGCCGAGCGACCCGGCGATGTAGAGCGGCCGCCGGCCGTGGCGGTCGATCACCCAGAACGACACCAGCGTGAAGAGGAAGTTCGTGATGCCGATGACGAAGGTCGAGAAGAGCGCGGCGTCGATCCCCCAGCCCGCGGACTCCATGATCTTCGGGGCGTAGTCGATGATCGTGTTGATGCCCGAGCAGTGGACGAGGATCGCCAGGACGAAGCCCACGAGGAGCGCGCGGGAGAGCCCGGGGCTCCGCAGCTCGCGCCAGGACGCGCCGCGGCCGGCCAGGCTGGCCTCGATCTCCGCGATCTCGGCCGCGGCCCGGGCCGCGCCCGATATGCGGGAGAGCAGCGCGAGCGCCTCGTCCCTCCGCCCCGACCTGCAGAGGAAGCGCGGGGTCTCGGGCGCGCGCAGGATCATCGCGATGAAGACGGCGGCCGGTATCGCGCCGCTCATGAACATCCAGCGCCAGTTCCAGGGCCCGACATCGTGGAGCGCGTAGTTGATGCAGTACGAGACGAGGATCCCGAACGTGATCGAGAGCTGGTAGAAGGCGCACATGCGCCCGCGCAGCGCGGCCGGGGAGACCTCCGCCGTGTACATGGGCGCGATGATCGAGGCGCCCCCCACCGCGAGCCCGCCGAGGAAGCGGGCGGCGATGAAGAGCGCGAAGCTCGGCGCGAGGCCGGTCGCGGCGCTCGTGAGCGCGAAGAGCGCGGCGACGGCGAGCAGGATCCGCCTCCGCCCGAACGTGTCGGCCAGCCGCCCCGCGATCGCCGCCCCCGCGATGCAGCCGAAGAGCAGCGAGCTGTAGGCCCAGCCGAGCGCGATGTCGCCCAGCCCGAAATGGCCGAGCAGGAACGGCCCCGCGCCCGCGATGATCGCGATGTCGAAGCCGAAGAGCAGGCCGGCGAGCCCGGCCGTGAGGCCGAGAAAGGCGATGAAGCGGAAACCGGCGGCGTCCTTCATGGCGAGTATCCCGTGCGCGCCCGCGGTGTCACCATCGCGCGACCCTCTCGATGACGTCGGGCTGCACGCCGGGATCGGCGGGCGGTCGATGATCTCCTGCTCGAACTACGCATAGACGCGCTGCATGGCCTCGTCGAAGTCGGGTTTGCCCTCGAGCACGACGGTCCACGCGCCCGGAATCGCACCGGTCATCTGCCGCCTTTCCTTCCCGCGGATGCATCCGCGCGAGCGGCAATCGATCGTATCCGAGGCCCGGGGAAGGATCAACACGCGCGGGGACGGCGCTCTCGCGCCGCGTTCCTCTCAGTACCCCTGTCCGGAAATACGGTGGCATTCGAAGCCCGCTCGGTCGCCCCGGCTGCGTTGCGCCCAATCGGCGATCGGCTCCACAGATCGCCTCAATCGCGCGCCTTGCCAGGACGCCCGAGCGGGCTTCTCGGTGCGTCACCGTATTTCCGGACAGGAGTACTTAGGGCACGGCCGTCATCGTTTGTACAGATCGAGGATGTACTTCTCCCACTCGTCTTCCAACGTCTTCGATCGGAGGAGGGGCACGAGGTGCTTCGAGGCCGTCTCCTCGTGGGATGCGCCCCGCCGAAGGGCCTGGAAGTACGCGTGCAAGACCTTCCGGTACTTCCCGTTCTCGCAATGCAGGAAGAAATGACACAGGCCCCAGGCCAGCGCGTAGTTGTCGGGGACGGACTCCGGATCCCTGAACTCCTCGTCGGTGATGGTCACGAACTCCCGCAGCGGAGGCGACGACCTTTTCTGGAGCATCGCCGCGAGGCGGCGCAGCCGCAGGCTCGGCGTCCCGACCGTGAAGCTCTTCTTCTCCAGCGTCGCCGTCTCGAAGTACGATGCCATCCCCTCGTTGAACCACAGGGGGGGCTTCTCGATGAGGAGGTGAAGGTACTGGTGAAAGCCCTCGTGGAGCAGGACCATCTGCGTGATCGTGGGATTGACGTGATCGAGCAGGAAGAGATTCCGGCTCGCGGGATAGTAGAATCCGAGCGTGTTCTCGGGCGCGCCGAACTTGAGGAACTCCTCCCGCGTCTTGAACACGACGACCATCGACGGCGGCGCCGGCTCCACGCGTGCGGGAAAGATCGTGGCGTACATTGCGTACATCGCATCGGCGAGCTGCGCGTAGCGCTCCGCGTGCGCGTCGCTCACGTTCGTGACGACGTCGTAGTGCTCGGTCGTCTTCCTGAAGACGTCCTTCCACGCAGGCATCAGCGCCTGCAGGCGCAGCTCGGGCGTCAACGGTCCGAGGTCGGCGACGCCCTCCACGTACCGCTTCACAAGCTCCTCCAGGGCGGGCGAATCCGCAGCCGCCTCGCCGCTGAGCGCCTTGTCGCACCAGGCGAGGTTCAACCGCCCCGTCAGCGCGAGCCGCCGTATGACGTAGTCGCCCGAGAACGCGATCCGGCCGGACTTGTAGGTCTTGTCCTTCGTCTTGATGATGACGCGATTGTCGAGCTTCATCTCGAGCCCCTCGCCCTTTCTCGAGATGGCGATCGAGTACGCCTTGCGCTGCCACGGGCCGATGGATCCCCGGTAGATGATGTCGATCTGCTGGCCCCGCCGGTACTTTCCCACGACGTTCCAGCTCCGGCTCGCGCCGGTGTCATCCTTGACGCCGAAGAGAAACACGTAGCCCGCGTCCGCGGTCTGGTCCAGGAAGACGAACACCCGGCACGGGCCTCCGCCCGCCTCGATCCGCATGTCCATCGCGATGTCGCCGTCGAAATGTCCCTTGTGTTCCACGAGGGTTTCTTCCGCGAGCACGAGACCCTCCCTGGGCCGTTTGGGCGGGACATACCCCGGGAAATCCTCGAGCTGCAGGGGATCCAGAAATTCGTAGCTCAAGGCGACGTTTCCCGTCTGGCCTGCCTGCGCCAGCTTCCCCTTGAAGAGCTGCGTGAAATCCTCCCTGGTGAGCTTGCGCTCCGCGCCGGCGCACGCGGCGGCGGCAAGCGCGGCAAGGAAGACGCCGCGATGCACCTTCGCTCGCATGGTGTCTGCTGTCATGGCCCTCTCCTTGCGAGAACTCGCTCCGATGCACGACTGAAGGAGCCCCGCATTCTCATGTACGATCCTATACGACTCTGAAGAGGACATCAATTCCAGAACGAGGCGAGGGCCGGGCCGCCCCGGCGGGATCGCCGGCGCACCGGCGGATTGGAAGTTGACCGGGGCATCGTACGCTGATACGATGAACATTAATCGATAGGTTGACTCGGTCGTCTTCACGCGAGCCGTTTCCGTGACCGCGCCGAACGGGCGGTCGTCTCTGGGCGGGCGGTGCGCCGTGCGGCAGGCGCAAGGGAGTCGAGATGCGAACCTGGATGTGCGCCGCGGCTCTGGCGATCGGCTGCGTCTCGGCGCAGGGACAGGAACCGTACCTCATCGCAGATCTCGACCGGCGGACGCCTTCCGACCCGGGTGAGGCGGTGCGGCTCGGGGCGCGTTTCCTCTTCCATGCGGGGATCGCCGGAGCCGAATACGGACGAGAGCTCTGGGTGACGGATGGCTCGCCGGCCGGCACGAGGCTCGTGCGGGACATCAACCCCGGCCCGGCATCGAGCGTCGAGGACCGCGGCAATCAGATCGCGGCGGGGAACGTGATGTTCTTCGCCGCGGACGACGGGGTGAGCGGGCGGGAGCTGTGGGTCTCCGACGGGACGGACGAGGGCACGAGGCTCGTGCGCGACATCGCGCCCGGCGCGGCCGGCAGCGCTCCTCTCGAGTTCGTCCTCGCGGGAGAACGCTGCTTCCTCACCGCCGACGACGGCGTCAACGGGCGGGAGCTGTGGGTCTCCGACGGGACGGTCGAGGGCACGAGGCTCTTGCGCGACATCGCGCCCGGTCCGAGCGGCAGCAACCCGTACAAGGCCATCGTGTGGAGCGACCGCCTGTTCTTCGCGGCCGACGACGGGGTCCACGGCCGGGAGCCCTGGGTGAGCGACGGCACCGAGGCGGGCACGTTCCTCCTGGCCGACGTCCTTCCGGGCGCCGGCGGCGGCCGGCCCACGTGGGGTAGCGCTTTCGCCGAGCGCCTGTTCTTCACCGCCGACGATGGGGAGCGCGGCCGCCAGCTCTGGGTCACCGATGGGACCGCCGCGGGCACGCGCCTGTTCGTCGATGTGTCTCCCTTCCGCGCGGCCGATCTCACGGGCGAGGCATGCCGGCTGTACGCTCACGCGGGGCTGCTCTTCTTCTCGGGCGACAACGGCGTGTCGGACACCGCCCTCTGGTGCACGGACGGCACGGCCGAGGAAACCCGACTTCTTCGCACCTTCGCCTACGGCACGTGGGTCCCGACGATTCCGAGTCTCCTCGGCTCGATCGGCGAGCGCGTCCTCTTCTACGCGGGAGAGGGGGACTCCGACAGAGCGCTGTGGATCAGCGACGGCACGGCGGAGGGCACGTATCCCCTTGCCGATATCTGCCGATGGGGCGGACGCTATCCGGCCGTGTGCGCAGCCGCCGGCGACAAGGTCTACTTCTCCGGAGCCTGCGATCCGTACGACACGCTGTGGGTAAGCGACGGCACCCCGGACGGAACGCTCTGCCTGAGCTCCTCCATGTCCGCGCCCGAAGCGTTCACGCCGTTCGGCGGCCAGTTCTACTTCTCGGCATGGGTGGCCGGTTCCGGCCGCGAGCTGTGCGTATGCGACGGCACCGAAGCCGGAACCGGCATGCTGAAGGACATCCGTCCCGGTGCGTTCGGCAGCGCGTGCGCCGTCATGGGCGCGCTCGACGACGCGCTCGTCCTCTCCGCCGATGACGGAGTTCGCGGCCGGGAGATGTGGGCGAGCGACGGCTCGGCCGGCGGCACGACGTGCCTGGCCGACATCGTCACCGCCGGCGACATCACGGCATCGGCCCTTCCCTTCTTCATCGCGGCGGGCGACACGGCGTACATCGCCTGCCGCGGCATTTCCGGGCTCTGGGCGAGCGATGGCTCGGCCGAGGATGCGCGCCTGCTCCTGGATACCGACTCTATCTGGCCGAACGCATGGAGGACCGACGGCGGTTTCTTCTTCCAAGCGGACATCGCCGGCCCCTCGGGGACCTGGTACACCGATGGGACGGCCGAGGGCACGGTCTCGCTGGCGGAGTTGGTCGGGGAGGAGTACGTGTATGCCTCTCACGCAGCCGACATCGGCACGCGGACAGTGCTCGTCAGGGAGACCGAGGCCCATGGATCCGAGCCGTGGGTGTTCGACCGCGCAGACAGGAGCATGCATCTCCTGAAAGACATCCGGCCCGGTCCCGAAAGCGGCGTCGCGTGGGAGAGAGACGCAACCGCGGTGCTCGAGGGCAGACTCTTCTTCCCGGCCGACGATGGAGAGCACGGGACCGAACCCTGGGTCACCGACGGAACGGAAGCCGGCACGCACATCGTGAAGGACGTCAATCCGGGCGCGACCGGCGGCATAACCGGACGTTTCGCGGCGGCGGCGGGAAACCTGGTTCTCTTCGAGGCCGACGATGGAATCCACGGCCCGGATCTCTGGGTCACGGATGGCACGGACGCCGGTACGCATCTCCTTGTCGATTTCGACGGCGAGGCCTACCCGAGCCTTCCCTGTTACCGGAGCGACGGAGGGGCCCTGGCGACGGAGATGCCGCCCGCGATCGGCGGGAAGGTGTTCTTCGCGGCCGGCGGCATCCTCGACGCCTCGCTGTGGATCTCGGACGGCACCGAGGCGGGGACCTTCCCGCTGACCGATCCCGAGGTCGCGTTCGGGTACGCCATGGGGGTCGTCAACAACCGCTTCGTCTTCATGGCGACCGACGCCGCGCACGGGAGCGAGCCCTGGGTGAGCGACGGCACGGCGGCCGGAACGCATCTCCTCGTGGACCTCAAGGAAGGTCCTGAATCCACCGGCCTGGGCCCGCAGAGTCACGTGGTCGCCGCCGGAACGCTCTTCTTCTGCGGCGAGTACACGGAGTACCCCTCGAAGCACCTGTGGGCGACCGATGGAACGATCGGGGGGACGTACCGCGTCATGGAAACTCCCATCAGCCCCCTGATCGCGGCCGGCGACAAGGTGGTCTGCGCACTGTACGACTACGAGACAAGAGAACACCTTGACGCGTACGATCTCTGGCTCAGCGACGGCACGCCCGAGGGCACGCGTTCGCTTCTTTCGCACACGGCCGTGCGATACACGCCCGACCCGCACCCTTATGAGTACTTCGCTCCCGTTTTCCTGCCGGCGCGGCGGCTCCTGCTTTTCCCCGGCGATGACGGGTACAAGGGCTCCGAGCCGTGGGCGCTCTTCATCCCGCCCGAGCCGACGCCGCGCTTCACCATGACGCCGGAGGGATGCCAGCCGAGCCGCACCGTGACCCTGGATGCCTCCTCAACCACGACGCCGGAAGGGACCGCGATCGCGAGCTACGCCTGGGACATGGGCGATGGCACGACGCTCGAGGGCGTCCGCATCGAGCACACGTACGCCGCGGATGCATCCGGCGTGCAGCACATCTGCCTGACCGTCGCCAACGATGCGGGGTACGCGGTCACGCGATGCCGGGACTTCTGCATTCACAACCGCTTCCTGCGCGGCGACGCCAACGCCAGCGCCGCGCTCGACATCGCCGACGCGATCTTCCTCCTGAGCCATCTCTTCGCCCGGGGGCCGGCCCCGGACTGCGCCGACGCGGCCGACGCCAACGACGACGAGAAGCTCGACATCGCCGATGCCGTCAAGATCCTCGGGCACCTCTTCGCGTCCGAGGGCCCGCTGCCGCCGCCGTTCGGAACCTGCGGGATCGAGACCGTGGAGGACGCGCTGGATTGCCGGGCATTCAAGCCCTGCGGGCCGTAGGCGGCGTTCATCCCTGCGGTTCTCCGGCGTCACGGGGGCGCGCCGGGTCCGCCGGCGGGCAGCCGTAGCAGATCCGCAGCGCGCGCATGATCCAGTCGGCGCCGTGGGTATTGACCCCGAAGCGCACGGGGCGCTCCGGATCGGGCTGGTAGGGAAAGGCGGCGTAGCTCTGCTCGAACCGTTCCAGAACCGCGGCTCCCTCCTTGACGGTAACGGCCAGCATCTTCGGGACGCGGCGCCCATCGAGGTCCTGATTGACCCGGACCTCGATGGCGTACTCCGTGTCGGGCTGTCCCCAGCGACATTCGCGCTGCCCGATCTGCCGGAACGCGCCGCGCACGAACCCCATGTACTTCATGACCGTCGGCGCCCCGCGGCGCAGGTCGACGTTGATGGCCCACGCATCGACCGGGCTCGCGTCGCCCGATGGGCCGGCGACGTTCAGGTTCAGACAGAAGGAGTTGACCCCCGGGCGCAGCGGTCCCTTGATCGCGAACGCGCACTCGACGGTGTACGGCCGCCCGTGGTCGATGAGGAGCCCCCGGCGGACGAGATGCTGATTGTGGCCGAGCAGTCCCGACCGCATGGCAAGCCCGGCGGGCGTCACGTCATAACCGAACTCCTCGCTGAACGGCTGCTGGCGATCCCAGACGCCGCAGGGGTGCGCGCCATCGAATTCCTCGAGCAGCACGTTGAGCGGCGGCGCGGGGTCGATCGGGTTCGCCAGGTTCCATTCGTTGACCGCGCGGAACTTCGGCGTGTCGTCGTCGCCGTACTCCAGGAGCCCCCACGAGCCCCACTTGCTCCACGCGCCGACCGACGAGAAGATCGCGCACAGGCCGCCGCTCTCATCGCGCCACGCATCGAGGTAGCGCGTGTAGATGGCGCCCATGCGCGCGTGCCGGTTCGCGGCGGCGAGGACCTTCGTGAGCGCCTCGACGTTCTCGCTCCCGCCGATGCCGACGGCGTGCTGGCCGGCCTCGTACGCGATGAGCGCCACGCCGTGCTTGTCGGCCGTCTTCTTGGAGGCTTTGATCCACTCGATCGCCTCGGGAAGCGACGTTCCTTCCATGTGATCGAGCACCTGCTCGACCGGCCAGGCCGCGACGGCGGCGGCGTTCGGCGTCGATGTCGCGCTCACGTTGAGCGAGACGTAGGGCGCGATGGCGAGCGCATCGCAGTCCTTGTGCGCGTCGCGAAACGACAGCTTGACGTCGGAGACGTACGCGTTCGCGGCCTGCGAGGCGATGACCCGGACGAGCCTGTCCCTGCCGCCGAACGCGTCCTCCCAGATCTTGAAGATCTGGACCGAGCGATAGGCGCCGTAGCGCCAGCCCGCCTCCCAGTCCTTCTCGTGGAAGCCGAGCTTCCTGCCCATCTCGCCCGCGTAGCGCGTCTGCGCGAAGCCGGAGTTCCAGATCTCGTTCGAGTACTCGATGTAGGTCTTGCGCGCCGGCGCCAGTTCGCGCGCGACCTGCGCGGCGAAGCTGCGAACGTAGTCATCGGTCGCGCGATGCGGCATGCAGAACCACGCGTCGGCCCCGAGGCGGTTCGCAAGATCGATCATGACCTCGAGCGGAATGCCCTTGACGGTCCACGTAGCATCATCGGGCAGGGGCCGATCCTTCCACTCGGCGATCCTGGAGCCGTTCGTCTCCATCCAGTCCATGAAGCGCAGGGCGCGCATGTGCTTCCAGCGCGCGAGGAAGGCCGGGTGGAAGGGCTCCCGCCGGTACGTGTCCTCGAAGCCGGGCATGATGACGCGGATGGCGCGGATGTAGTTTTCGGGCCTGGTCGCGGCGATGCGCAGGAAGAACGCCCCGCGCTCGGGCGCGGGCTCGAAGACGATGCGCCCCGGGGAGCGCGACACGACGCGCGCGACGTTCGAGAGCTGGATGACGCCCTCGCCCTCGTACAGGCACACGTACTCGCCCGTAGGGTAATGGCCGCCCTCGATGGTGCACATCAGCGTCTCGGCCGAGCAGTCGGGCGCAAGGCGCGTCACCCATCCGCGCGCATCGAGCTCGAGCGCGGGCCCCTTGCCCCAGCCCTTGCCTTTCTCCTGGCTGATCCACGCCCGCGAGAGCCGGAAGACATCGACGAACGGCAGCTCCGTGTTCCAGTCCGCCGGACCGCTCAGGTTGATGCCGAGGCGGCTCCGGGCGGGAGAGAAGGGCTCGGCGCCCAGACACACGACGGCGAGGCATGACGCGCAGATGATCTTGATCATGGCGGGGCTCCTTGACACGCGTGCGTGCGCGGCGACCCGGTGCATCCTCTCCGCACAGCGTACCGCGCCCGACGCCGCAAGGAAAGGGAGCCCCGGCGCCCTTGATTTCCCCGCGCCGCTCGCGCACAGTGGCATCACGCGACCATGCGAGGAGACGAGCCATGCCGACCCGACGCGCTCTTGTGTCCTTGAGCCTGCTTGCCGCCATCGCCGCCGCTCCCGCCCCCGCCGCCGAGCGGCTCCGGGCGCCCGGCCCCGAGACGCGGCCCTGGGCCTACTGGTGGTGGCTCGGAAGCGCGGTCGACAAGGCCGACCTCACGCGCGAGCTCGAGCGCTATCGCGACGCGGGCATGGGCGGCGTCCACATCATTCCGATCTACGGGGCCAAGGGATGCGAGGCGCGCTTCATCGAGTACCTGAGCCCCGCGTGGCTCGAGATGCTCGCGCATGCGGTCAAGGAGGCGCGGCGGCTCGGCATGGACGCCGACATGACGACCGGCACGGGCTGGTGCTTCGGCGGTCCGACCGTCTCCGCGCGCGATGCCAACGCCAGGTTCGCGGCGCGCACGTTCGACGTGGAGGCGGGCGGGAAGCTGCCGGAGAAGCTCGACCGCGCGGCGCTACAGGCCCTCGTCGCGTTCTCCCGGGACGGCCGCCCGCTCGACCTGGCCGGCACGCTGAACGCCGAGGGCCTGTCCGACTGGGTCGCCGAGGGCGGCCCGTGGCGCGTCTACGCCGTGTCGCAGCGCCCGTCGGGCCGCATGGTGAAACGCGCGGCGCCGGGCGGCGCCGGCCACATGCTCAACCCGTTCGCCAAGGATGCGATCCGCAATTACCTCGTGAGGTTCACGGAGGCCTTCGACCGCCACGAGGGACCGCTCCCCCGGGCCATGTACCACGATTCCTACGAGTACGTGTGCGACTGGTCGCCCGACCTTCTCGAGGAGTTCGAGGCGCGGCGCGGCTACAGGCTGCAGGACGAGCTGCCCGCCTTCCTCGGCGAGGGCGATAAGGACCGCGCGGCGCGCGTCAAGTGCGATTACCGCGAGACGGTCGCCGACATGATGGCCGACAACTTCACGCCGGTGTGGGCGGCGTGGGCCCGCGCGCGCGGCATGCGCACGCGCAACCAGGCGCACGGCTCGCCCGGGAATCTGCTCGACCTCTACGCCGCGGCCGACATCCCCGAGACGGAGATGTTCAACAAGGACCGCGATCCTCTCGTCGCGAAGTTCGCATCGTCGGCGGCCCACGTCGCGGGGAGGCGGCTCGTCGCGGCCGAGACCGGCACGTGGCTCGCCGAGCACTTCAACGAGACGCTGGGCGACCTCAAGAAGCTCGTCGATCTCATGTTCGTCTCCGGCGTCAACCACGTGATCTACCACGGGACGTGCTACTCGCCCGACGATGCGGCGTGGCCGGGCTGGCTCTTCTACGCCTCGACCGAGATGAACCCGCGCAACTCGATCTGGCGCGACGCGCCCGCGCTCAACGCCTACGTGGCGCACTGCCAGGCGGTCCTGCAGTCGAGCCGCCCCGACAACGACATCCTGCTCTACTGGCCGATTCACGACCTGTGGCACGACCCCGAGGGCACGGTCAAGAACTTGACGGTCCACGGCACCGCGTGGCTCCACGAGCAGCCCCTGGGCGCGCTCGCCTCGCGGCTCTGGAAGCGCGGCTACACCTTCGACTACGTGTCCGAGCGGCAGCTCGCGCAGGCGCGCGCCCGCGACGGCGGCGTCGAGGTCCCGGGCGGCCGCTACCGCGCCGTGCTCGTGCCGGCCTGCACGCACATGCCCCCTGCCGTCATGGAATCCCTCTGCGCCCTGGCGGCCGATGGCGCGACCGTCATCTTCCAGGACCGCCTGCCCGCCGATGTGCCCGGCCTGGCGCGGCTCGAGGAACGCCGCGCCGCGCTGCGGGCGCTTGTTGCGCGCTGCACGCCGCCCGCGGGCCAGACCGCCGCGCCCATCGGCAAGGGCCGCGTCATCGCCGGCGACGTCGAGGCCGCGCTCGCCGCCGCCGGCATCGCCCGCGAGGAGCTTGCGGACGACCTCGTCTTCATCCGCCGCGCACTGCTGGGTCGGGACTGCGTGTACTTCATCGCCAATCAAGGCGCGGCGCCGGTCGACCGATTCGTGATGCTTGCGACTCCCGCAGCATCGGCGGTAGTGCGCGATCTCCGCGGCGCGTTCGGGCTCGCCGCGATGCGGCGCGATGACGCGGGCAGAGCCGCGTTCCGCCTGCAGCTCGCGCCCGGCGAGTCGCGCGTCCTGACGACGTACGCCTCCGAGCGCAGCGTGGAAGGGCCGTGGCGCTACGAGGAGCCGGCGGGCGCGCCGCTCGCGCTCGCGGGCACATGGAAGGTCGAGTTCGTGCAGGGCGGCCCGGCGCTTCCCGCATCGTTCCAGACCGATGCCTTGGGCTCCTGGGCTTCGCGCGGCGATGCGGAGGCCGAGCGCTTCGCGGGCACGGCCCGCTACACGCTCGTCTTCGACGCGCCCGAGCGCGGCGCCTACGCGCTCGATCTCGGGACGGTCTGCCACAGCGCGCGCGTGCGCCTGAACGGCCGCGGCTTCGGCACCCTGTTCGCGCCTCCCTTCCGCGCGATGGTCGGCGATCTTGCGCTCCGGGGCAACGTGCTCGAGGTGGAGGTGACCAACCTCAGCGCGAACCGCATCCGCGACCTGGACCGCCGAAAGGTCCCGTGGAAGATCTTCCACGACATCAACTTCGTCGACCTCGGCTACAAGCCCTTCGATGCGTCGGCCTGGCCGCTCAAGGACTCGGGGCTCCTCGGGCCGGTGACGATCACGAAGCTCGCGCAGCCCGGCGCCGCGCGCTGAACGCCGCAGGCCCGAGCGCGGCGCGCATCGGGAACGCGCGCCGTTCAGTACGCGACGACGATCACCTCGTGCACGTCGCTCACCACGGCCTCGATGCGCTTCTCTCTCGCCGTCAGCACGGTCCCGGCGCCGAGCGCCGACGCACGCGCGAACGGATGGGCAAGCTCGATCGCCGCGCGGTACATGGGCGCATCTTCGATCAAGCTCGGAAGGACGAACGGCCGGTTTCGGGCCGGCGTCGCCGCCGGCGGCGAGTTGTAGCCGAGCAGGTGGATCCTGAGCGTGCGCGCCGCGGCGTCGTCCGTGACGACGGCCTCGACGTTGGCGGGCGCATCGATTCGTATGCGCGGCGCGGGGTTCAGGATGCGCACGGCGTTGACGAGAATCTGCCTGGCTTCGACGACGGCATGCTCGCTCGCCGCGGCATAGTCCGGCGAGCACGCGAACGTCAGGACCTTGCCCTTCCCGGCCGCGTTGAGGAAGACGGCGGGGCCGACCGGCGCGTCGGCGCTCATCGGCCACTCGGTGCCCTCCTTGCCCTGGCGCTGCCGTACGGTGCGATGCGGCTTCATGAGCTCGCCGTACGGCGCCGCGCCGGCCGCCTCCATGACGGCCGCCGGTCCCTTCACGAGAAACGGCCAGCCGGCCGGTATCGCGGGGCCGCGCACCGCGGCGAGCGGCGATTCCTCCGCGCCGAAGCGCACGTGGTTGTCGAGCGAATCGAGCGCGCGCTCGAACCGCACGCCGGCGAGATCCTCCAGCGCCGAGTGCGCCTGCAGGTTACCCATCCGGTCGGCGCATCCGCTCAGGCCGGTGACGATCAGGGCGCCGCCCTTCTCGACGTACGCGCGGAGCAGCGCGACCTCGCGCTCCGAGAGAATCGCGACGTTGGGCAGACACACGACGCGGAAGCGCGCCAGCGTTTCGGCGGTCACATTCTCATCGAGGATCACGGCCCACGGGATGTGCGCGTAGACCAGGGCCTTGTGGGCGCCCTGGAAGCACTGGAAGTACTCGCCCGGCGTCTCGCGGCCGCGCCAGTCGCGCGTGCGGCTGCCGAACCAGATGCCGACCTCGGCGACCGGCGCCTGGCCGAAGTGCGCGCGCTTGGCCCGCGCCTCCGCGAACGCGGCGCCTATGCGGTCGTACGCCACGGGGTCGAGCCGGCCATCGTAGCCGGTCTTGTCGACCACGGTCGCGAAGGCCCCGTGGGCGAGCAGCGTGAGAAGCTCCCAGCGGATGTCGGCGAGCGGCCGCGTCGTCTGGTCGTGGTACATCCTGACGCCGCGTTGCATGGCGACCTGGAACGGCAGGCCCGGCGTCGCCGCGCGGTAGAACTCGGCGTTGAGGCCGACGCCGAGCGCGCTGAAGCCCCACACGCCGGTCTCGCCGGTGACGAAATCGCCGTTGACGGCGTGCAGCACCGGGAGCTGGCCCACCTCCCAGGAGAAGGGCGGATTGCCGTGGTAGTTGAAATCGACGCTCGCCCTCGGGTCGACCGCCTTGATGTGATCGCGAAGCTCGCGCTCGAAGCGCGCGCTCGTCCGCGCGCGGAACTCGAGCATCCGATCCCACGCATCGTCCCACGTGACGCCTTTGGGCATGGGGGCGGCGTATTCCGACTCGAATCGTTTCGCGCAGTGCGCGCAGAAGCAGCCGTACGGCGGGCCGAAGCCCTGGTCGAGCATGTCGATGTGGAAGCCGGCAATGCCGTAGGCGAGCATCTCGGTCGCGAGCCGCTTGACGACGTCGAGGTAGCCCGAGTTGTAGCAGAAGCGGCCCGGAATGACGGCGCCGTGCGCATCGCGCATCGCGAATTCGGGGTGCTGCTCGAGGTAGCGGCCGCCCTGCTGGACGACGCAGTAGGCAATGACGGGGAGCGCATGCGCTGCGGCCGCCTCTACCGTCTCCTTGAGCACATCCCGGCTCCCGAGCCCGGGGCACTTCGCGACGACGCGCGAATCGTAGTACGCGTACTCCCCGTCGCGCGCCCAGATCACCAGATACTCGCAATGGGCTCTCGCGCAGCGCTCGACAATGTCGCGCCCGTCGAACCGGGCGGCGTAGCCCGTGTCGGTCGGGTCGCTGCCGAACTGGGCGCCCGTGGGTCCCACTTCCATGCCGACGAGCGACCGCTCGAACCACGGCGTCTCCGCGGCGGCGCGGAGCGCGGGCCCGAACGCGACTGATCCTGCCAGAGCGAGCGACAGCGTGAGCGCGGCGCGCATGATGGACAACCTCCCGTTCGCAATGCCGGACGGCGTACGGAGGATATCGTACAGGAACGCGGAAGGCGGGCGCAATCTGATGCGCGCGCTATTCGCCGGCGGCGATGAGGACCGCCTGGAAAAGCTCCTTTCCGATCCAAAAACCGGCCCGGGTGGTCAGCTCGTGCAGGAGGGGCTTCAACGCGGGAACGAGGCCCTTGTGTTTCGCCTCGACCAGGACGCCGAGGAGACCGACCACTCTGAGGTTGAGGCGCGCTGCTGCCGCCCTTCCCTTGCGTTCGTCGAGCAGGATCAGATCGGCGCGGAGCTCGTGCGCCAGCGCAATCGCCTCGGCTTCGCCCGCATGGAGCTCCGCACGGAGCGTCGTCACGAGCGCCGTGTCCCCGGGGCGCCGCACTTCGATCCAGTCGGCGGCCTTGAATTCCAGGGCGCCGGGCAGGTCGTCTGCGGATCCCGCTATCTCGGCATGCACGGTTTCCGGGATCGCAACCCTCTCGTAGAGTGCACGCAGGAGATCGAGCCGGTGTATCGCCGCCAGATTGAGCATCGGCGACGCGTCGCTCACGACGATCATAGTCTGCCCAGCGACCGCAGCGTCTTCATGTCGGCTTCGAGATCTTCGACGCCGTAGTGGACCGTGATACCCCGACTTGCGAGCAGGTGCTGGAACTGCAACTGAGGCATTTCCGCGAGCGCGCCTGCCTGCGCGAGGGTGAGCCTGCCCGTCTGAAACAACTGTACCGCCAGCTCCTTTCGCAACTCCTCCGGCGACATGCGGATGCTGTCGAGCATCTCGTCCGAAATCACCAGGCTCATGGGCGTTATCCTTTCAATCAACGAACACGCAGCCGCATGAACACACTCATCATGGTACTCCGGTTCCGCATCCGGTACAAGCACGTTCCGGCCTGTAAGAGGAGGGTCCCGAGACAGCCTCCGAGGATCCGCTCGGCGAAATGGCCTCGGGCGGGCGCGCGCCCCGCCTGTCCACGCGCTATAGTAGATCCCTCAATGGGCCCCTACACGACCGGCGCTCCGTATCCCCTCGACTCGGCGGCCGTGCTCGCGCGCGCCGCGAGCGAGGAGCGCTTCGTGCTGCTCGAGACGGCGCGCGTCGCCGAGGACGAGCGGCGCTCGTATCTCTTCACGCAACCGGCGCGCATCCTCACGGCCGATGGCCCGGACGATGTCGACCGGCTTCACGCCGAGATGGATGCGGCCCTGGCGGAGGGGTTCTGGCTGGCCGGCTACTGGACGTACGAATGGGGCTACGCGCTCGAGCCGGCGCTCCACCGCCTGCTCGCGCGCATGCGGCCCCGCGGCCCGCTCGTCTGGCTCGGCGCGTTCCCGCCGCCGCGCGTCTGGACGCACGCCGCCGGAGGCGCCGAGACGTTTCCCGGCGCCGAGACGTCCGGCGCGCCGCCCGTCGAGGCGCTCTCGTTCGAGCTCGACAGGGCTCGGTACATCGCGGCAGTCGAGCGGCTCAAGGCGCACATCGCGGCCGGCGACACCTACCAGGTGAACTTCACCTTCAAGTGCGCCTTCACGGCCGCCGGCTCGCCCTGCGACCTCTACGCGGCCTTGCGCGCGCGGCAGGCCGCGCCCTACGGCGGCATCGTCCGCGCGGGCGAGCGCTGGGTGCTCTCGCTCTCCCCCGAGCTCTTCCTCAAGCGCGATGGCGCGCGCATCTGGTCGCGGCCCATGAAGGGCACGAGCGCGCGGGGCAGGACGACGGCCGAGGACGCGGCCCGCGCGCGCGCCCTCGCCGAGGACCCCAAGAGCCGCGCCGAGAACATCATGATCGTCGATCTCCTTCGGAACGACATCGGGCGCCTGGCCGCGGTCGGCTCGGTGCGGCCGTCGGATCTCTTCCGGGTCGAGCGTTACGAGACCCTCTTCCAGATGACATCGCGCATCGAGGGCCGGCTCGGCCCGCACGCCGCGTGGGGCGACATCTTCCGAGCGCTGTTTCCCTGCGGCTCGGTGACCGGCGCCCCCAAGATCCGGACGATGGAGCTCATCGCCGCGAACGAGCCCTCGCCGCGCGGCGTCTACACGGGCGCCCTGGGGTACATCGCCCCCGACGGACGCGCCGCCCTGGACGTCGCGATCCGGACCGTGGTGCTCGACGGCGCCCGCGGCGAGCTCGGCATCGGCAGCGGCATCACCGCGGGGTCCGACCCGGCGGCCGAGTACGAGGAGTGTCTCCTCAAGGCCGAGTTCCTTGCGCGGCCCGCGCCGGAATTCGCGCTCATCGAGACGCTGCGCTGGGATCGCGCCTCCGGGTATGCGCACCTCGACCGCCATTGCGAGCGCCTTGCCGATTCGGCGCACTATTTCGGGTTCCCATTCGATGCCGCGCGCGTGCGGGACGCGCTGGGCGCCTGCGCCTCGACGCTCGGCGCCGGGCAGCATGCGCAACGCGTGCGGCTCCTCCTCGACCGCACGGGCGCGGTCTCGTGCGCCACCGCTCCCATTGAAACCGACGGGAGCGCAGCGCCGCCGCGCGCGGCGCTCCACGCGACGCCGATCGACAGCCGCGACCGCTTCCTCTACCACAAGACGACGCACCGCGCGCTCTACGATGCGGCGGCACGCGAGGCGCGCGCGCGCGGGCTCCTCGACTATCTCTTCGTCAACGAACGCGGCGAGCTCGCCGAGGGCGCCGTCACGAACATCTTCATCGAGAAGCACGGGGCGCTGTCGACGCCGCCCCTGGCCTCCGGCCTCCTTCCCGGCACGCTGCGGGCGGAGCTGCTCGCCGCGGGCAGGGCGCGCGAGCGCGTCCTCTTCCCCCGCGACATCGAGACGGCCGATGCCGTGTTCCTGGGCAATTCGGTCAGAGGGCTCGTGCGCGTGACGGTGGTGGGCGAGGACGAGCCGCGCCCCGGAGCCGATGGCCGCGCCGCCGCGCCCTCGCGGCCGGCCGCGGCGCACGAGCGACGACGGCGAGCCGCTGGGCGTCACTTGCTCGGCGGCACGGGGTAGCGTAGAATGCCGCTCCGCGCGGTACAATGCTGATGCTCGGGCGCAGGCTCATCGCCGCACGAATCGGGAGGAGTCATGATACGCGTTGCCGCACGATGCGGTCGTGTTCGTGCCGCGCGGTGCCGGCGCGCACGCCGCTGGCTGCCCGTGCTGGCCGCGTCCTTCGCGAGCCTGTGCCCGGCGGGGGAAGCGCCGCCGCGCCGCCCCAACGTGCTCTTCATCGCCGTCGATGACCTTAACCACTGGGTCGGGTACCTGGGGCGCAATCCGCAGACGAGAACGCCTCATATCGACCGGCTGGCCGCACGCGGCGTGTGGTTCACGCGCAGCTACTGCGCCACGCCGGCCCACGTGCAGGGAAAGAGCATCCGCACCCTCCTCGCCGACCCGACCGCCGCCTGGAGCGACCCCGCGGTCTGCACCTTCGGCTTCAAGAACCATGCCGTGCGCACCGAAGCCTGGCGCTACATCCGCTACGCGAACGGCGACGAGGAGCTCTACGACGAGCGCGCGGACCCGTTCGAGTGGGTCAACCTGGCGGCCAAACCCGACACGGCGGCGCGCAAGACGGAGCTCGCCCGGCATCTTCCCGCCGAGAACAAGCCCGAGGCCGGCGGCAGGGCGAAGACGGCCCCCGCAAAGAAGGCCAAGGCGAAGGGCAAGGCGGAAGCCCGCGCGGAGAAGTAGGCGAAGGGCGCGAACGCCGGAGACTCCCCGGACCGGTTCACCGATCCGCGGCCTGCCTCACCGGCGTCAGCGTGAAGTCCTTCTCACCTCGCTCCGTGTCGGCGTGTTTCTTCCGGGAACATCGAATCGCTAAGGGGCCGCGCAACAGTAACTTTTCGTTTTGGGCCCCTGGATT
>DHGK01000002.1 GCA_002402755.1 Planctomycetes bacterium UBA4800 | reverse complement strand
TCGATGACCCCCGCGACCGGATCGTCGTTGCGCGTCCCGATCCGCACGCCCTCGCGGTTGCCGAGCGAGCGGCAGCGCTCCAGGCGGATCGACACCGGAAAGGAGGCCGCGCCCAGGTTGTTGAGGTAGAAATCGAACCCCACGCCGCGGTTGCGCTCGACCGTGCAGTCCCGCATGACGCAGGCGGCGAGCTTCTCGGTCGGATGGTTGGGCTCGAAATCGATGCCGGCCATGGGCGCCGTGCCGGCCGTCTCCCTGAGAATGCAGCGTTCGATGAGGAGGTTCTCGGCGCTTATGACGCTGATGCCCTGGCGGTGGTTGCGCTCGCACACGACATCCTCGATGCGCACGTTCGAGTTCGTGACGCCCTTCGCGGCGACGCCGAGATAGATGCCGTCCCCGCCGCTGTCGGCGAGCGTGAGTCCCGTGACGCGCACATCGGCGCAGCTCAGAATGCTCAGCGCGTGGCGCCATTCGGCCTTGTCGTACGGCGGCTGCGTGTAGTCCTGCCGCCGCATCTCGAACCGCGCGCCGCGTCCTGTCAGCGTGACGTTTTTCCTGCGCGCGGCCGTGAACAGGCAGTCGCCCTTGCCCTTGAAGGCTCCGGGCTTGGCGCGTACGACGACGCCGCGCTCGAACACCACCTCCTGATCGCTCGTCAGGTCGATCTTGTCGGCGATCCAGGGCGCCCCCGTGTCGTTGACGACGACCGTGGGAGCGCCCGAGGCGATCGCCGATCTGAGCGCCGCCGTCGCATCGTCCGGATCGAATCCCCAGAAATGGGCGTGTGCCGCGCGGAGCTTCCCCGTCTTCACCTGCTCGATCGCCCAGGGGTTCGCCGCCAGGCGCGTCTCGGCTCCCGGCAGGCGTAGGTGGGGCGCGAGGAGCGCCGCCCAGAGGGCGTAGCCCTCGGCGCTCAGGTGGAGCCCGTCGGCGGCGAAGAGCTCGCGCCGCGGTATGCCGTCCGCGCCGAGCATCGCGGGCTCGAGGTTCACGAACGCGAGGCGCGGGTCGGCCGCCGCGGCGGCCTCGATGAGCGCGTTGGCCGCGCGCATCGCGCCGATGAGCTTCCAGCGCTGGATGCTCGGCTTGATCGCGATGTACACGATGCGCGTCGCGGGCAGGCGCTCGTGGACGGCCTCGACGAAGGCGCGATAGTCGTCGCGCACGGCCTCGGGAGCCTTGCCCGCCGTGATGTCGTTGTCGCCGGCGTACAAGACGATGACGGCCGGGGCGTAAGGGAGGACGATGCGCGGGACGAACCGCACGCTGTCGCTGACGCACGAGCCGCCGAAGCCGCGGTTGATCGCCGGGAGCCCGGGGAAGGAACGCGGGAGATCCCAGAGGCGTATGCTGGACGAACCAACGAAGAGGACCGCGTCGCGCGGGGGCGGCGCCGCGCGGTCGCGCTCCTCGAAGGCGCGGATGTCGGCTTCCCACCTGTCGGGCTCCGGTGCGGCGCCGGCCGCCGCCGCACGAACGGCGATGCCGAGCGCGGCAAGCGCCAGGAGCACGCACGCATACGGTTGTCGTGACTTGCGCAAGGTCCGGACCTCCGTGCTCGTCCTCTCCGCGCGCGCGGCCGGCGCCGAGCGGCGCGCCGCCCGGCGCTCTTGAATTCCG
Source organism: Planctomycetes bacterium UBA4800 (assembly GCA_002402755.1). GTDB lineage: Bacteria > Planctomycetota > UBA8108 > UBA8890 > UBA8898 > UBA8898. The sequence continues at coordinate 2,820 of DHGK01000002.1, read as the reverse complement.
ACCGCGCATGACGGATCATCGATGGTCAATGCACATTCCACGATAACGCCCTTTCAAGGAGTCTACCATGGCGACAACGATCAACTCGGTGCGCGGGACGAGCAGGCGGCGTTTTCTGAAGGGCCTCGGCGCCGGAGTCGCGGCGCTGCACGCGGTGCCGGCGCACGTACTGGGAGGCGAGAGCGGCCCCGCGCCGAGCGACAAGCTCAACGTGGCCTGCATCGGCATCGGCGGCCGGGGCCGGGCCAGCGTCGATGCCTGCGGCGGCCAGAATATCATCGGCCTGTGCGATGTCGATGACGCGGTCGCCGGGAATGCGTACACGACGTTCCCGAAGGCGAAGAAGTTCCGCGACTTCCGCACAATGCTCGACGAGCTCGACAAGAGCATCGAGGCCGTCACGGTCGGCACGCCCGACCACACGCACACCGTTGCCGCCATGGATGCCATGCGGCGCGGGAAGCACGTCTACTGCGAGAAGCCGCTCGCGCATTCGATCGGCGAGATCCGCGCGCTGATGCAGGCGGCGCGCGAGCACAAGGTGATCACGCAGCTCGGCAACCAGGGCCATTCGTCCAACGACATTCGCTCGCTCTGCGAGTGGATCCGGGACGGCGCGATCGGCAACGTGACGGAAGTCCACGCCTCCTGCGATGCGTTCCCCGACGTGTACTGCCAGATCGGCAAGCTGCCGAAGCTCGCCGAGAAGCACGATGTGCCCGCGCACCTGGACTACGATCTGTGGGTCGGGCCGGCGCAGTTCAGGCCGTACAGCCCGATGTGGGTGCCGTGGAACTGGCGCGGCTGGCTGCGCTTCGGCTGCGGCTGCATCGGCGACTGGATCTGCCACGTGGTCGATCCCTCGTTCTGGGCGCTTGATCTGGGCCTGCCGACGTCGATCCGCGCCGAGGTCAAGGACTACGACCCGAAGGCGCACGCGGAGGTCTATCCGCGCGGCACGAAGATCACCTTCCAGTTCCCGGCCAAGGGGCGGCGCGGCCCCGTGAAGCTCGTCTGGTTCGACGGCAGCGAGCGCGTGCCGCGGCCCCCCATGCTCGACCAGGGCCAGAACGCCCACGGCACCGGCGCCGTCATCTACGGCGACAAGGGCGCCATGATGCACGGGTCGCACGGCGCGGGCGGCGTCAAGCTCATTCCCGACGCGCGCAACCGCGAGTACAAACGGCCCGAGCCCAGCATCGCGCGCGTCCCGCACCAGGATCACCACCGCGACTGGCTGAACGCGATCTTCGCCGGCCGCCAGTCGGGCTCGCCGTTCGAGTACGGCGGGCCGCTGACCGAGATCGCGCTGCTGGGCGTCATCGCCATCCGCTTTCCCGGCCAGGAGCTCCTGTGGGACGCCGGGGCGATGCGCTTCACGAACTTCGCGGAGGCGAACGCGTACGTCGCGCCGCCGTACCGCGAGGGCTGGAAGCTCTGAGGGAAGGACGCGTCCGCTACGGCGCCGCACGCCCGTGCGAGACGGCGGCGGCGACGAATCCCGCGACCTCCTCCGACGGCGCGAAGATGATGTGATCGCGGGCGGCCCAGCGCGCAAGGCCGCCCGCATCCGCCCGGCAGTCGTCGAGGATTCGCCCCGCGACCTCGCCGCCGCCGAGGAACCGCGTCAGGAAGCCGCACTTCCGCGCGATGGCGAGCCCGCCCGCGAAGTCCCAGAGCGACAGCGTGCCGATGTACGCCAGGTAGCGGCCGAGGCAGAGGTACGCCATGGGCATCACCGCGCAGCTCAGGGCCTGGACCGGATTCCGCGCCTCGAAGACGCCGCGCTTGGCGATCGCCTGCGTGATGGCGACGATCCCGCCGTCGTCGCGCGCGCGCTTCTTGACGGGCAGATCGTCCAGCGAGGAGAAATCCCAGGCGCCGGGGCCGCCGGGACGGCAGGCATAGAGGACCCGCGGCCCATCGGTCGCGAACATCTCGCCCGTCACGGGAAGGAAGATGGCGCCCTCCGCGATGACCCCGCCCTCGGCGTAGCCGATCGAGTGCCCCCATGTCGGCAGGTGGTGCGCGTAGGGCGCGGTTCCGTCGATCGGGTCGACGATCCACGCCGTGCCGGCGAGCGCGCCCTCGATGTACGCATCGTCGCGCGAGGCGCAGGTCTCCTCGCCGATCAGGTACGCGCCCTCGGACGGGCGGTCGAAGTCGACGGCGCAGCGCGCCTCGATCTCCCTGTCCGCCTGCGTGACGATCGAGCGGTCGGCCTTGTAGCTCACCTCGGGCGATTCGTAGTGCCGCAGCGCCGCGCGTCCCGACGCCGCGAGCAGCGCGACGATCTTCTCGACGTCCCAGGTTCTCACGTGCAGGTGCTCCTTGATTGCCGGGCGCTAGCGCAACGCGAGACGCATCACGAGCTTGTCCCTCGCCCGCGCCGGAGGAATGCCCGCGGCCCGCGCCTGCGCGTCGAGCGTCAGGCAGAAATCCTCCTGTCCCTGGAGATCCGGGTGGGGAGAACGTTCGGCGAGGGAAAACCCGAGCTTCTCCCAGAACGCGTGCCCGGCGTTGCCCGTGATCGCGTAGATGATGGGCAGGTCCTCGAACGCGGCGGCCTCGATGCGCTCCCAACCCCGCTCCCCGGCCCAGCGGATCAACGTCCTCGCCATCTGCGACCCGAGGCCCTTGCGCCGGTAGGGATCGTCTCGCCGCCCGGGCCTGCCCGCCGTCAGGCAGTGGACGACGAGGGTCTTGTCGTCGATCCGCGCGAGGGGCGGGAACTCCGCCCCGGCGAAATCGTCGTCGGGGCCTGAGGGCGGGTCCTGCTGGAGGCAGAGGCCGCCGGCGCCGTGCATATCGCACACGGCC
>DHGK01000407.1 GCA_002402755.1 Planctomycetes bacterium UBA4800 | reverse complement strand
GGAGAAGGGGGGAACCCGGCGATAACCCGATCCGGACGCTCGTCACGAGATCGCGGACCCGCTCGCCGCGGGCCGATCCGGGACGATCAGGCCGAGCGCCTTGCCGTCCTTGGCGGCAAGCAGCATGCCGTGCGACTCGACCCCGCGGATCTTCGCGGGCGCGAGGTTGGCCACGATGACGATGTCCTTGCCGGCGAGCTCCTCGGGCGCGTAGTGCTGCGCAATGCCGGCGACGATGCGCCGCTCGACGCCGCCGACATCGATCCTGAGCGCGAGCAGCTTGTCCGCGCCCTCGACCTTCTCGGCGGCGAGCACCTTCGCGGTCCTGAGCTCGATCTGCGCGAAGCGATCGAACGGCAGGAGCGGCTTCTCGGCGGCCGGCGGCGCGGCCTTCTTCGCGGGGGCCGCCGCCGGAGCTTCCGCCGCGGCCGCGGCGCGCTCCTNNGATCCGCGGGAAGAGCGAACCGATCTCCACGACCTTGGCCCCCGGCGGGAGGCCTCCCCACCGCGCGAGCTCCTCGATCTCGATGCGTTCGGCCGCATCGCCCGTCAGGCCGATCGCCTGCCTGAGCGCGGTCATGCGCCCCGGCATGACCGGCGCGAGCAGCCCCGAGATGATGCGCAGCGCCTCGGCGCCGTGGTACAGGACCGTATCGAGGCGCTCGCGGTTGCCTTCCCTGGCGAGCTTCCACGGCGCGGTCCTGTCGACGTAGCGGTTGCCGGCCCTGACCGCCTCGAGCACGCGCTCGATGCCGCGATCGACCTTCATGGCGGCGATGCTCTCCTTCATGGCATCGACGGCGCCGAGCACGTTCTCCTTGAAAACCGCCTCCGCCTCCGTTGCCGCGCCCGGCGCGGGAACGATGCCGCCGGCCTGCGCCGCCGTCAGCTTCACGACGCGGCTCACGAGGTTCCCCAGGTCGTTCGCCAGATCGTTGTTGTACCGGGTGACGAAGAGTTCCTCGGTGAAGCTCGCATCCTGGCCGAGCGACATCTCGGCCATGAGGAAATACCTGAACGCATCGACGCCGTAGCGGTCGGCCATGTCCATGGGGTTGACGACGTTGCCGCGCGACTTGCTCATCTTGTCGGCGCCGGCAAGCCACCACCCGTGCGCGAACACGGTGCGCGGCAATTCCACGCCCATGGCCTTGAGCATGATCGGCCAGTAGACCGTGTGCGTCGTGAGGATGTCCTTGCCGATGAGGTGGCACGTCGCCGGCCACCGGCGCGCGAACGCGGCCGGATCGCGGCGGTATCCCACCGCGCTGATGTAGTTGACGAGCGCGTCGAACCAGACATAGCACACGTAGTCCTTGTCGAACGGCAGCTCGATGCCCCAGGCCAGGCGCGACTTCGGCCGCGAGATGCACAGGTCGCCGAGCGGCCTGCGGAGGAAGCCGAGCGTCTCGTTGCGCCGGAAATCCGGCTGGATGAAGCCGGGATGCGCCTCGATGTACTCGACGAGCCACTGCTGGTAGCAGCGCATCGCGAAGAAGTAGCTCGTCTCGACCAGCTCCTCCGTCTCGCGGCGGCACTCGGGGCACAGGCGGCCCTCGACAAGGTCCTTCTCGGTGAAGAAGCGCTCGTCGTGGACGCAGTACCGCCCGCGGTACTCGGCCTTGTAGATCTCGCCGCGGTCGTACAGGTCCTGGAGGATCTCCCGGACCACCTCGGTGTGGCGCGTCTCGGTCGTGCGGATGAAGTCGTCGTGCGTGATCTCGAGCTTCTTCCAGAGCTCCTTGAAGCGCACCACGGTCGCGTCGCACTGCTCGATGGGCGCGAGCCCGTGCTGCTGGGCGGCCTTCTGGACCTTCTGGCCGTGCTCGTCGGTGCCGGTCAGGAAGAACGTGTCCTTCCCCATCAGGCGGTGATAGCGCGCGAGCACGTCGGCGAGCACCGTCGTGTAGGCGTGCCCGATGTGGGGCTTGTCGTTCACGTAGTAGATCGGCGTCGTGACGTAGAATGTACCTTCCGTCATCGTGCGGGTTCTCCGGGTGCGGGCTCCCCCGGGCGGGAACCCGCACGCTCAGTGTAGTGTAGGTATCGGCTCGGGCGCAACCTCGAACTTGAACCGCGATTCCCGAGGCGGTACGATACAGGAGGAATTCGGGCGCGTCCCGCACACGACAGGCAAAGGAGGTCTCGCGGTGGAACAGAAGACGCTCACCAGCCGACGCAGCTTTGTGAAACACGCCGGTGCGGCGACCGGCCTGGGCCTGAGCGCCATGCTCTGGTCGCGGCGCGTGCTCGGCGCCGAGAAGCGCATCCGGTGCGGCTTCATCGGCGTGGGAAGCCGCGGCACGGCGCTCCTGCGCGCCGTGGTCAAGGTGCCCGATGCCGAGATCGGCATGCTGTGCGACATCCAGGCGATCGAGACCAAGAAGGCCCTCGAGGAAGTCAAGAAGAGCAAGGTCCCCTACGCCGCCGACGTGACCGCCGTGAGCGACTGGCGCGAGGTGATCGACAGCAAGGACCTGGACGCGATCGTCATCGCCACGCCGCAGCACTTGCACGTGCCGATGGCGTTGGAGGCAGTCGACGCCAAGCGCGCCGTCTACTGCGAGAAGGCCCTCGGCTACACGATCCAGGAGTGCTTCGACATCCAGAAGGCCGTCGAGAAGGCCGGCACGGTGTTCCAGGTCGGCCACCAGCGGCACTACAGCGAGATGTACATCAATGCCAAGAAGTTGATCGATGCCGGCGAGATCGGCAGGGTGACGCAGATCCGCGGCCAGTGGCACCGGAACAGCGAGGACCGCCGGCCCTGCATCGATCCGGCCATGGACCGCACGATCAACTGGCGCGTGTACAGCGAGTTCTCGGGCGGTCTCATGTCCGAGTTCGGCGCCCACCAGATCGACGTCGTGAACTGGTACCTCGGCGCGCCTCCCGTCGCCGTCTTCGCCGCGGGCGGCATCGACTGGTACCAGGACGGCCGCGACAGCTACGACAACATGTCGGCGATCTTCCTGTACCCCAACGGCGTCAAGTTCGTCTACACGACGATTCTCCAGAGCTCCTTCAACGATGCCCTCGAGGTCTTCATGGGCGACACGGGCACGATCGAGACGTCGATTCTCTTCGGCGGGCGGCTCTTCCCCGAGCCCAAGAAGATCGCCGGCGACCAGGCCGTCGGCACGCCGGTCCCCTGCCACCAGTGCGCCGCGGAAAGCGATCCGGATTTCCACAGCGTGATTCCCGGCAGCGCGCCGCGCCAGCCCTGCAAGGTCAAGACCGAGGAGCGGGGCGCGCATTCCCCGACCGAGAACCTCAACGCCGTCAAGGCGTTCATCGCCTGCTGCCAGGACGGCAGGAAGCCCGACGCGGACGTCAAGGTCGGCGTCGAGGCGGCGGTCCCGGCCCTCATGGCGAACATCTCGATGCGGGAGAACCGCACGGTGTTCTGGTCGGAGTTCGTGTAGAAACGCGCGCGGCCCCGCGCGCGCGGGGCTGCGGCTGCGCCCGCCGGGAAACGCCCGCGCCGCACGGCGCGGACGCGCGGGCTCTTACTCGGCGAGCACGTCCACGAGCTTCAGCACCTTCCACTCGGGCTGCCAGCCGTGCTCGATGTGCCCGACCTTGCCCGCCTTGGTGACCATGAGGTACGCGGGCAGATTGAGAATGCCGTACTTCTTCGCCCAGGCGCGATCGACGAGCGCGCACGGGAAGGGCAGCTTCGCGCCCTCGACGAACGCCTTGGCTTCCTTGGTGAGGCGCGCGTCGAAGCTGTAGTTGTAGACGGCGCCCAGGACCGCCACGCCCTTGGCCTTGGCCGCCTCGGCCGCCTTCCTCACGGCCGGCAGCGAGAAGCCGACCCCGTCGTGCCCGGGACGGATCACGACGACGAGGGCCGGCGTGCCGGCGAGCTGCGCGCTCTTCATCGGCGTGCCGTTGGTGTCCGTCGTGTCGAGCTCGAACGCGGGATTCTTGCCCGCGGCCGCGGCCTTCTTGACGGCGGCGGGATATTCCGCCTGCTCCTTGACCGCCTCCTCCTTGAGCACCTTCTCGAGGTGCGCCACGATGTCGGCGAACTTCTTGGCGTGCTCGGGATATTCCTTGCTCGTTCGCAGCCCTTCGAAGAACTGGGAGGTCTTGAGAATGTCAACGTTCCGGAAGCCCCAGTCGACGGCCTCCTCGAGGTGATCGAGCGCCTCCTCGTACGTGTCCTCCTCGTCGGTCGGCTTCACGCACGCGTAGGCCGCGGCGAGGCAGTAGGCCGCCTCGGCGTCCTCGGCGACGAACTGCTTCAGGATCTCCTTGCCGCCCTTGATGACCAGGCCGTAATTGCCCTGCTGGAGCCAGCGGTCGAGATTGCGCATCTTGTTGAAGTACGTGACGAGCTGCTCGCCGGAGAGCTCGCCGGGATCGCTCTTGACCGCCGCGGACGCAACCGCAGCGCAGGCGACGGCGATGCCGAGACCGAATGCCATCAACTTTCTCATGCGCCTTTCTCCTCTCCGCAGAGAGCCGCCGCAGGCCCCCGCAGAATCGTGACGCGCGAACGCGCGGGACAGGGAGCCTGCTCTCGCACGGGGTGTATTTTACCATGTGGCGGGAGGGGCAACAACCGGCGGAACGCGCGCGCCGTCACACGCGCGTGCGTTCTCCGAACGCCGGAACGGCGGCGGCGGGGACGGCGGCGCTCGGGCCGGGGCCGGCGGGGCCCGCGCGCATCAGCTCGAG
>DHGK01000111.1:3207-3748 GCA_002402755.1 Planctomycetes bacterium UBA4800 | reverse complement strand
GCTTGTTGACGACCGCGTCTGCGTACTCCCTGCGCTTGGCCTCCCTGTCCTTCGTCTTCTCGCCCTCGAAGAACGCCGACAGGACGAGGTCGCCGAGGAGGCGGATCTTTTCGAGCTCCGTTTGCGCCTCGTCCCACATGTCGCGAAGCGACCAGTCCGAGACGGTCTCGTCCGCCTCGCGGATGCGGGAGCGGAGCTCGGCGGCTTTTCGTAGGTGCTGGCGCGTTCGTTCGCTCTCCCAGCCCGCTTCGAACCGCGGCGCATCAGGGTCCCAGTGGAACGCTTCGATCTGCTTGCGCGAGAGCCCGACGAGCGAGTCCCCGTGCCTGAGCGCATGGTCGACGAAGGTGAGGGCGTGGTCCTTCGCCAGCGTGACGAGCCAGAGCGAGACCTTCGCAAGGTCCACGGCCACCGGATTCCGATCGACGCCGTAGAGACAGCGCTGCGCGATCAGCCGGCGCGCGAAGACCACCTCGTCCTCGTCGGCGGGGATCGCCGGCGTCTCGCCATGGGCGTGCCAGGCTTCGAGCAGCGCGTCGCC
>DHGK01000111.1:0-3139 GCA_002402755.1 Planctomycetes bacterium UBA4800 | reverse complement strand
CCGCACGATGGGCTCGGTGAGCGTGCGGGGCGTGTAGTGCGAGCCCGAGCGGCGGCGCTCCTCGCTCGGCTGGAGCGCCATCGCGCCCTTCTGGACGAGATCGGGCGTGGCGTCGGCGTCGATGACGGGAACGAGCGCGGCGTGCAGGTCCTCGACCGTCGAGGCGACCGCCACGGCCTTCTTGACGGTGTCGGTGAGCTTCCTGTCGGCACGGTCCTGGAGCGAGCGCTCGCGCTTCGCGGCGGGCTCGGCGAGGAGCGCATCGAGGTCGACAGTCGCCGGCGCGCCGCCGCTTTTCTGCGACTTGATCGCCGCCGAGCGGCCGGTCGCGGTCTGGAGCCTGAAGCCCATCATGGTCTCGTAGACCGAGCCGATCTGCTCGACATCGAGCGCGCGGTAGGAGATGCGCTCGCCGTCAAGGACGAGGAGCTTCTCGAGCGCGCGGTAGATCGTGCCGTCGGGGACCAACGGCGCCTCGATGCGCTCCACGACCTGCCGCGCGCCCGCCTCGGGCCGCCCCTCCAGGAACTTGTACCTGTCGGGATCGAAGAGGACGCCGTGGCGCTTGGGAAGCCGCACGCCGTCCGCCTCGGCGCCGTCGTGGATCATCCGGAAGAGAACGAGGAGCTGCGCCCAGGCGCCGTAGCGCTGGTCCATGGTGTCGGGATAGAGCGCCGCGTCGGCGCGCAGGCGGTCGTAGAGGCCCGCGATCGAGTAGCCGCGCAGAAAGGTCTCGTTCTCGGGGAGCATGTCGCGCTCCTCGGCGTAGAGGAGAAAGACGAGACGCAGAAGAACGGTGAGGAGCGCGCGGTAGACCTCGTCGGGGCGCTCGGCGAGGACCTCGCGAAGTAGCTCGCCCCGCGAGGCATGGTGCGCGGCCTGGAAGCCGCGAAGAAGCTCGTAGAGGGCGTGCAGGACCTGCTCTGCCAGGCGCTCGCTCACCTCGTTCTGGTACTTGCGGCTCTCTTCGAGGAGCGCCGTCAGGCGCTGGTCGCGCAGCAGGTTGAGGAGCCGAATCTCGCGGAGAAGGAGGCGCAGGGCGCTCGAGATCGGCCGGCCGGCGGTCGCGAGCATGTCGGCGACGTGGAAGTCCAGCCACCCCGAGGTCTCGCCCCGGGGCGCCGAGATGAGGCGCAGCGCCCGGCCGTTGAAGAGCAGCCCCGCCGTGACGCCTGTCTGGCGGAGGAGCCGCTCCATGCGGCCGTGGGCCGAGGCTTCGAGATGGCCCTGGCCGCGAACGACGCGATCGGGATCTTCCCCCGCATCGAGCACCTTGACGAGAAGCTGCCAGGGCGAGGCGCCGTCTCGGGGGTCGCACTCGCGCACCGCGAAGTCGGGCCGCAGCGTCTCGCCCCAGTCGGGAAGCGGCGCCTCCAGGTCGGAGGGGATCGGGCACTCGGGTGTGCCGGCGTAGAACTCAGGATCGAAGCTCCATTCGAGGACGGACTGCGCGAAGGCGCGGAAGTCGGGAAGGTAGAAGACAGGACCTTCCTCGGGATCGAAGGTCCTCTTCTCGCAGCAGGCCTCAAGGAGCTTCTGCCCTTCGCTGTCGCGGCGGTTCAGAACCGCATCCGCGTGATCGAGCGCCGGGGCGGAGACGACGAGCCCCGCCGGCTTGACGAAGCCGAGCCATTCGAGGTGCGCCTGGATGTTCGCGTTGGGGGCGCCGCCGGCCATCAGTTCGTCTCCGGCCAGAGGTAGACGAGGCCGATGGGCTCGATGCGCCGCGCGCGGACCTCGTAGAACTCGCGCACGCGCTGCGGCTCCGCCGTGAGATCGCGCTCGAACTGACCGAGGCGCGTTCGCCAGGCGCGGATATTGGCCTCGATCTGGCGGCGCTCCTCGGGGTCGAAGCCGAGCGTGAGCTGCTCGTAGCCGGTCGTGTGACGCGCAAGCTCCTCCTTCACGCGCTCCTGCTGGCGGAGGAGGGCGTCGCGCAGGTTCTTCTCCTCGGCCTCGCCGCGCGCCCTGAGCTTCGCGATGGCGTTTGCCGCCAGTTCCTCGGCGCGCGGATTGAGCCGCGGGAGGAGCTCCGCGATGTCGCGGGCCGCCGAGTCAAGGAGCCTGCGGCTGACAACATTACCGGGAGTCCTTCCCCCTCCGCCGAGCGCGTGCTCCAGAAGCTCGAGCGTCTTGGCCTCGGCCTCGCGGCCGTAGGGAGCGAGCGGGCCTTTGCGCTGCGACGGCTCGATCCAGCGGGCGGTCACGGAGACGACTTCCTCGTGCAGGCGCTCGGCGCCCCGGCCGTAGAGGGACAGGCGGCCGAGCAGGATCACGCGCGGAATCGAGTCGGCGGCCTGCGCCAGGCAGGCGCGCGCCAGATCGTGGTGGATGAAGCCCTGCGAGCGGAAGCGGGCAAGCAGGCGCTGCGCCACCCGCTGTTCGAGGTGGAGGTGCACCGTGTCCTCGGTCAGGACGCCCGTGTCCTCGAAGACGACCGGTCGGATCGGCGCCTCGCGGCGCCAGTCGGCGAGCTTCTGGCTGCGCCCGCGCGGCGCGCGCAGGGTGTCGAGCGTCCCTGCCCAGCTCGGGTCGGCCGCGGCGCGGCGGTCAAGCGGCGGGAAGACGAAGACGGGCCGGCCTTCCGGGCCGGCGCTCTCTTGGAGCGGCTCGGCGCCGAGGATCTCGAGCGATGCCGAGAGCGCATCTCGAAACGGCGCGGCCTGGAAGCCCGTCCAGTCGCGGGACGCCTCCAGGAGCTTCCGGCAGCGCTCGATCTGCGCCTTCAGGTCCTCCTGCCGTTCGCGCGCGGCTTCGAGCTCCTCGCCGGCCATGCGCTTCCGCTCCTCGTCGATGTCGGCCTCCGCGATCTCGCGGGCGAGCCGCGCGGCGTCGCGGCGGCGGATGCCGTTCCGGAGCCGGCGCTCGATGTCGTCGTCGATGACCTTCGAAAGGCTGCCGAGCTCCTTCTTGATGGTTTCCGTCTTCCTGGCGAGCACGTCGAGCACGTGGTCCTCCGCGCGCTGGGGCAGGACGAAGTAGTGGCAGCGGACCTCGGCGGCCGGCTGGAGCTTGCGGTCAATTCGGCCGTTGCGCTGCTCGATGCGCCCCGGGTTCCACGGCAGGTCGAAGTGGAAGAGATCGGTGCAGTGCGCCTGGAAGTTCAGGCCCTCGCGGGCGGCATCGGTCGCAAGCAGGA
>DHGK01000398.1 GCA_002402755.1 Planctomycetes bacterium UBA4800 | reverse complement strand
GCGGTCCCTTGTAGATCTCGTGGCGCAACCAGGCGTTGCGCACCGGCGCGAGGCCCGTGGCCGGGTCCTTGAGCGCTCTCAGCTTCTTGACGAGCTCGCCCGCCGCCGGCACCGCGTAGCCGGGTTTCACCGGGCCGTGCTTCTCGCGGCCTTCCATGTTGATGTAGATGCCCGAGAAGCCGCACGCGTAGGCGGAGGTCGCATCCCACCTGACGGAAGCGAAGCCCTCCCTGCCGACTTCCTCGGAGAGCGCCATCGCGCCCTCCTGGACGAGGAAGCGGTTCAGGTGGAAGTCGCGCCGGTACGTCGTGAAGCCGTGGTCCGACACGATGAGAAGAAGATCGTTCGGGCCCAGCGCCGCGCGCACGCGGCCGGCGAGGCGGTCCAGGCGGACGTAGCAGTCGCGGATCGGCCGCGCGCCGAGTGCGCGGAACTCCCGCGTGCGATCCAGGAGGCCGCCGCTCGCAGCCTTCTTGTTGAAGGGGTGTTCCGCATCGAGGCCCGCCCAGAAGAAATGCTGAATGCGGTCGGGCGTGAAGAAGACCGCGCACACCAGCCCGCGGTCCTGCGCGGCGAGCGCGCGGTCGAGCAGCTTCTCGTTCTCGGCCATGGCCTCCTCGCACGAGGCGAGGAAGGCCTCGGGCGGGAGCACGCCGTCCTTGAGCGCGTTGATGTCCTCGGTCATGCCGAGCGTGTGGAACGTGCCGAGCGCCGCGACGAGCTTCTGCGCGTGATCGGCGGGGTTGCTGATCGGGAACACCGGATCGGCGGGATCGATGCCGAGAGGCGACAGGTAGAGGACAAGCGGATCGGCCGCGCGCACGAGGAAGAACTGGGCCGTCGTCTTCACCTTCTTGAAGAGCCCCACCGAGAACGTGAAGGACACGCGCGCGCTGAACGCGCCCTCCTTGAGCGCCAGCGACGCGCCGGCGCACTCAAGCGCGACCTCGCCCGGCCGCGGCGCGATCGCGAGCGGGAGCTTCGCGAAGCTCTCCGCCGATGTGCGCGGCCCCCGGATCTCGGTCGCGTGGCGGCCGCCCGCGGCCGGGCCGAGGACGATCGTCTCCCCGCGGCGTTCGATCTTGGCGAGCGCGGCATCGGTCGTGTAGAGCGTGTACCTTCCCAGGCCGCCCTGGATGTCGGGCGTGCCGAGGCCCGCGAGCACCGTCGCCTTGCCCGCGGCCGGGAAGGTGAGCGGCCATCTCAGGACCTGCGCGGGAACGCCTGCCGCGGCCGCGCGCTCCCAGAACGGCGCCGCGGCGAGCGGCGATTCGAAGACCGGCGTTCCCGTGAGGCTGCGGCCCTTGGGGCGCGTGATGCTCAGGAACAGGCGGTACTCCTCCGGATCGCGATGCAGGAAGTCGAAGACGCCGTGGCGCCCGGGGTTGACGCCGGTCCCGAGCGTCGCCCACGCAACGGGGCTCTGGGCGGGATTGGAGGTCGCAAGCGGCGCGAAGCCGCCCTCGCGCGCCAGCGCATCGAAGTTGGGAAGCGCGCCCTCGCCGCGGAAGCGCGCGAGCAGCGCGGGATCCACGCCGTCAAGGCCGAGAACGACGACGCGCCGCGCGTCCGCGCCCTGCTTCCCCATGGCGTTCTCTTTCCTCTTGCAGCCCGCAAGCGCGAGCCCCGCCCCGAGCGCCGCGCAGAACGACCTCCGCGGGAGCCTCCGCCGCCGAACACGCGACCGCGCGTTCATTGCACCGCCGGGGGCTCGGCCCGCTTCTTCCCGGCCATCGCGGCCCACAGGCGGGCGAGCAGGCGCCGGAACGGCCGGATCGCGAACCCGCACACGACCGCGATGCCGCTCCCGACCGCGGCGAGCAGCGCCGGAAGACTCGAGAAAATCGCGCCCCCCGTGCCGGGATCGATGTACATGAGCATGCATCGATTATAGCCGATCGGCGGAGAGCCGCGGCGCCGGCCGCGCCGGGCGCGGTACCTTCCCCCGCCCAGGATCATCCCGCCGCCCGCCCCGGCATTCACTCGGCCGCCATGCACGGCAGGAACGATTCGCAGGGAAGCTCATCCAGCGTGAGGTCGATTCCACAGCCGGGAAACGGCGCCGGAGGCCGGGCGCCATGTGCGAAGATGAAGCTCAGGAGGTAGATCGCGTCTGCCACATTCACTCTCCCGCTGTCGTTGGTATCGGCCGCCTTGAGACAGAGAGGCGTCTGGCCGCCCGAGAACAGAAACTGAAGAACCGACACCGCGTCGGCGACATCGCGCTTTCCGTCCGCGTTCACATCGCCCCGAGCGAACATGATCTTCGCGCGCTCGCATCCTCCCGCCTCGTGAGCCCCGATGTCGACGCCCATGCCGCAGGGACGGCCGTTGCCTTCGATGTCACTCGCACGGCGGGTAGCTCCCGCAGTCAAGCTCATCGGCCGTGGAATCACTCCCGCAGGCTTCAAAGGGCGCGGCCAGCGGCCCCCCTCGCGCGAAGAGGTGCTGCAGAACCGCGATCGCGTCGGCAATGTCGAGCTTCCCGTCGTCGTCGGCGTCCAGGGCATCCCGGCACTCGGGTTCGCCGCCGCCCGCGAACAGGTACTGGAGCACGAACACCGCATCGGCGATATTCAGGAGCGCGTCGCCGTTGCCGTCGCCCCGGGTGAAGGCGACAACGAGGGGCGCCGCGTACTCGTAGGCCCCGATGTCGCACCCAGCGCCCTGGGGCCGCACCCCGCCCTCGATATCGGTCGCGGGCGCGCCCACGCAAGTTCCCGCGTCGATCGCTGGGGAGCCGATCTGGAGGCGGTAATCGGGCGGCACCACGATGAAGTCGGGGAGCGAATACGTCTTCCCCCCGATTACCACGGTGACAGTCCGCGTGAAGTCGAAGTCGCCGTAGTGAACGAAGAGAGGATCGCAGTCGGTCAGGCAGTGGGACAACTCGCCGCAGACCGACTCGGGGGTGTTGCCCCAGACGAGGCAGTTCGTGATGGTGAGAACCGAGTTCGCATAGCAGCCCACGCCGGCGCCGCGGTACTCCGACGAGTTCCCAGAGACGGTACAGTTTGTCATGCTCAAAGTCGCCGGGAAGTCGCTGCCGCAATACACGCCGCCGTCCGAATTGCCCGAAATCGTGCAGTTGAACATCGTCGAGGGGCCGATCAAGGGACCAGAGGAGAAATGTACGCCGGCATCTCTGTTCCCGGAGATCATGCAGTCGGCCAGCGCGAAGGAGCCGCCTCGCACGCCGATGCCCGCATTCTCCGAGACCCTGCAGTTCCTGAGCGCGTGAGATCCGCTTGAACCGTACACGCCGCCACCGTGGTTTCCCGAGATCGCGGAGCGGCTCAGCGTCGAGGATCCATAGCAGTACACGCCGCCGCCGTAGTCGCCGTGGTTCCTCGAGACCGTGCAGTCGGTTAGCGTCGTGAGGCCCCCGCAGAACGCGCCGCCGCCGCCTCGGGATGCCGAGTTCTCCGAAATCGTGCAGCGTGTCATGGTCAAGGTGCCGGCGCAGTGCACGCCGCCCCCGTTATTCCCCAAGTTTCTCGAAATGACGCAGTCGGTCAGCGTCAGGGAGGAGCCCTTTGGGCAGTACACGCCGCCCCCGTCCTCCTTTGTCGAGTTCCCCGAGATCGTGCAACGCGTCAAGGTCAGAGAGGAACCGGTGCCGCAGCGTACGCCTGCGCCGTGCCCGACCGTCGAGTTCCCGGTGATCGTGCAGTCCTCGATGGCGGGGCCCTCGCCGGGGGGGACGACGATCCCCCCGTGCCG
>DHGK01000370.1 GCA_002402755.1 Planctomycetes bacterium UBA4800 | reverse complement strand
AGGCGGCCGGGGTGCGGGCGGAGCCCGCACCCTCTACCTCACAATCAGCTTCCCCGTCGTCTTGTCCCACGCGCGCGACCTCACGGCGACCCTGTGCTCGCCGTGGCAATCGGTGCAGAACCTGTCCTTCTCCGCGGTGCCCTCGACGACGGATTTGTGATCGGCCGGCAGCGCCGTGTGACAGGCCATGCACGCCGGAGTGATGGCTTCCTTCGCGTACATGATGTCGGGCGCCGTGATGTTGTCTTCATCGCTGCAGTGCGCGTCGGACTTTCCGTGGCACTTCTCGCACCCGACGCCCGCCTCCGCGTGGTTCACGGCAAGCTCCTCGTCGGCGAAGTTGATGTGGCAGACGTGGCAGCGGAAGTTGTCGGCGGGCGGCCCCTTGGGCGGCATGGGAAGCGCGGTGTCAGCCGCGGCCGCCGGGCTCGCGCACGTCTCCGGCGGCGCCCCGCACTCGGGGCGCGTACAGGAACAAAGCGCCGCGACGGCCGGCGCGCACACGTAGACCGCGAGATGTCTCATGCCGATTCCTCCGCTCCATGCAACCTTGTGCCGCTCACGGCACCGCACGTGTTCACATTCGCGGGCGCAATTGTACGGGCTGCCCACAGGAACAGGAACCCCGGCCAGACCTGGAATATCACCCGTCCCGCCGACCCGCTGACGAGCCAGTCGGGGTCGACGGGGGCGATCAGCACGACCGCGCAGTACGCCGCGAGCACGAACGCGAGCGGCGCGCCGGCGAGCGCGGCCGCCCCTCCCCTCCCGCCGGGCGCGACGCGCGTCCCGGCCCAGACGGCGGCAATGGCGACCGGCAGGAGCGCCCACACCGAGGGCTTGGCAAGCACTGCAAGAATGCGGAGGCACATCGTGCCCGCCCGCGCCGGCAGGTCCGGCGGTACGCCGAGGACCGCGATCGGCATGGTCTCGATGGCGAATGCGTGCCGTGCGACGTCAGCCTTGAAGAGCCAGAGCGCCGACCCTCCCGCCGCCATGCCGGCCAGACACGCGAGAAACCCGCCGAACGGCCGCGCGTTTCGCCGGCGCGCACATGCGGCAAGAGCCCCGGCCGCAGCGGCCGCGCCGGCGCCGGCCAGGTACGGAAGGCCCTCGTTCTTCGTGAACGCCGCGGCGCCGGCCCACACCCCGGCGAGCAGGTAATCCCTCGCGCCTCCGTCCCGCAGCGCGAAGAAGAGGGCCGCCGTGCCCGCGAGAAGGAAGTAGCTCATCTCGACGTCGGCGTACTGCCGCGCGGCGTAGGGCGCGAGGCAGGGCGTCATCAAGAGGAGGCACCATGCCGTGCGGCCGCCGCCGAGCTCCGCGCACGCCGCACGCATGAGCCCCACGAGCGCGATCGTGAAGCAGGCCGCAATCGTAATCGGCGCCAGGCACGTGTCGTCGCCCGCGAGCGTGAAGAGCGCCGCCGTGTTGAGGGGCAGGAGGATGGGGTAATCCGCGTTCGTCCCGGGAAAGTCCGGGCCGAAGAGCGCCCGCCACGACTCGGGCGCGCTCCACATGAAGCGCGCCTTGAGGTTCCAGTTGCGCCAGGCATCGACCGGCCCTTCCGGATCGCCCGCGACGAACGCGATCCAGATGACCGCGCACAGAACGCCCCCCACGAGCGTCAGGCGCCGCTCGATCGGCGACGCGGGCTCCGCGCGCGCCCGCCATTCGGCCGGGAACGCCCGGCGCCGGATGCAGTACGCGAGCGCCGCCGCACCGAGCGCGATGCAGACGAGGGCCTGCGTTTCGGGGCCGAACGCGCCCGTGTAGAGCCGTGCGAACGTCGCGCACCCGTTGATGAGAAACGCGATTCCAGGCGCGACCGAAAGCACGAAGAGCCCCCCGCGCGGCGCGCCGCCGGGGCGGCGCGCGAGCAGCGAGGCCAGCGCGAACCCGAGCGCGCAGAGCGACACCAGATGCACGACCGCGAGCAGCGCGCTCATGGCCCGCGCCGCCCCACGGCGAATCCCTTCGCGCAGCGCGCCGCCACGCGCACGCCGTGCGCCGCGCAAAACTCGGCCTCGCGACCGGGATCGTCGAACTTCATGACCGCGTACTCGATGGCGCGATCGGCCTCGAACCGCGCCGCATCGCACACGACGATGCGCGGGCACAGGCAGTTCTGAAGATACCAGTACGTCCGGAAATGCGCGGGCCGCGGCTCGACGATCGCGAACACCCTGCCCTCGGGCGGCAGATGGCGGCGCAGCTCGGCCGCGGGAATCCCCCACCGCGGCGCGTGCACCGAGTCCGGCGCGAAGGCCAGCACCGCCCTTCGCGACGTCTCCCCCGTTTTCTGAACGAGCCCGCCGAGCGCGAGCACGAGCGCGAGCGCGAGCAGCGCCCGCCCGGCGGGCCGGGCGCCCGCCGGCGCCATGGCGAAACCAAGGCCGCGCCACAGCGCGAGCGCGAGCGCCGCCGCGCCGGCCGGCGGCGCATCGGCCGCCGGCGGAACCCCGCGAAGACGCAGGCCCGCCCGGGGAGCGGCGCGCGCGACCGCCGCGGGGAGCAGCGCCGGACCAAGCCCCGCGTCGCTCGCCGCGACGAGGACGTGCCTCGGGAGCGCGCACCACGACGCGGCAAGCAGCGCGGCATCGATGCCGAAGAAGAGCCGCCCGAGCGCGCGCACCGCGCGCGCCGCAGCGCCCTTCACTCCTCCCGGCAGAGACGCGGGCGCGGCGACCGCCGCGCACTGCGCGTCTCGCCCATCGTCGGGCACGCGCGGGCTCCCCGCGCACACGACGACGACGCGGTCCGAACGAAGCGCGGCGAGGGCGCGCGCATCCTCGCCGCGCGCGAATCGCTCCTCCGCGATGCGGCCGCCGTCCTCGCGCCGAAGCAGCACGATGCGGCCCGACGGCGCGATGCGCAGCAGAACCTCGCCGGCGCCCGTCTGGGCGAGCGCCGCCTCCGCACGGTCGCGCGCCTGCGCTTCCGGAACCGCCGAGCCGAACACTATCGCGACCATCGGCAGGGCATTGTACGGGGAAGCCGCGCGAAGCTCAACGCGCGGCCGTTCACAAGGCATCCCAAACACGCGAAGCTCCGCTCTCGGCGGACCATATTCCGGCGTCCTTCGCGGTGCTCCTTCTGATTCACCACAGAGAAGACAGAGAGCAGAGAGAACGGAACGTGAGACGTTACGTGGCTCCGTGTCAAGTGCGGTGGTCTCTCTCCGTTTTCTTC
>DHGK01000352.1:3904-9213 GCA_002402755.1 Planctomycetes bacterium UBA4800 | reverse complement strand
GACGCGTTCATTGCGCGTGTCGACGTACGGGTTCACCGAATAGGTACCGTTACTCCGCCTTCGTGCAGACGATCTCGACGAGGTCGAAGCCGAACCCCTTGGAGGCCTCGTGCTTCCCCACGATCTTGAACATCAGGTGGTTCGGGCCCTCCCCGGCCGCGATCGCGCCCATGCGAAGAGGCTCCGTCTTGACGAGGTCCGGCGAGTACAGGTCGACCGGCTCGCCCGCGGGCGACTCGTCCTGGAAGAGCTGGACGCGGCCGAGCTCGGGGCCCTTGACCGCCACGATGGACACCTCGTACGTCCCCGCCGCCGGCAGGTCGCAGGTGATCGAGATGAACGGCGGCCCGAAGTCATCGTGGGGCCCCCGCGCCCTGAGCGAGAGGAAGCGGACATTCTTCCCGTCGATGGTCGCGCCCCGCTTGCCGAGGTCCGCATCGCGGAAGCAGAACGCCTTGATCGGAAGGCTCCACCATGCGGCGAACGTGATCCTCGACGGGTCGACGACCCGACGAGCCGCCGCATCGGGCGCCGTCGACGCCATCGCCGGCGGTTTCTCGCAGTACAGGAACGTGACTGCGCAGTAGTCGGTCGCGAACGAGTTCTTCTCCGGGGAGTGCTCGATCGTCTGGAGGATGCTCTCCCGGAACGCGTACGCATCGCCGATCATGAACCTGTAGGCGCCCGTCCGCCCCAGGTGCTTCTGATAGGCCAGGCAGCCGCTCAGAGGCCGCAGCATGGGGCCGTCCCATCGGTCGGGGACGTCGTACCATCCGCCGTTGAAGAAGTCTTCCGAGCCCGTGCCGTGAACGGCGAGCTCGCCGTCGATCGTCGTCTGGTCATCGCCCTCGAAGAAGTACGTGTTCCCGGACTTCATGCCCTGGGCCTGGAGGATGAGCCCGACGATCTTGCCGCGTCCCTTTGTATCGATGAACGTGAACGGCTTCCCGATCGTCGTCGGATTCTCCCGGCGCCACACGGCGTAGAACTCCCCTTCCCAGGGACGGCGCGGCGCATCGGCGGCGATCACCTCGCCGCGCACCGCCGCCGCCGGGCCGCTTTCCCGGAGGGACACGAGCTCGATCTTCGCCGCGCGGTCGAAGGGCATGGGCAGGTTGCAGTAGTTGACGTCTTCGTGGGTTCCGACGAGACAGCCTCCAGCGGCGGGCTTGCCCCAGGCGTAGCCGAAGAAATCGCCCGCCGGGCAGAAGACGGCCGGTGCGCTCTCGCCGTCCCACGAGATGCGGAGCAGGATGTCGCGCTCCTTGCCCTCGAGGGCTCGCGCGGGGCCGAGGCGGATGCCGGCCACGCGGCCGGGACGGCTCGTCTCCCAGAGCGTCGCGGACTTCCCGGGCTCGAGCCGAACGTCGAAGGCGTGACGCTCGATCTTGCTTCCTGCCGGAACGTTGTACGCGGCCAGGTCCGCCTCCCGGCCGCCCCGAAGCACGGCGGCCGCGGCCTCGAGGTTGCGGGCATCCTTCGCGGCGGCGTCCGGGTCGAAAGTCTCGACCGGCGCGTCCTCCGGATACGCGGCGTAGTTGAGGTCGTAGAACTGGGTGTGCTTCGCCCGGAGGACGACCTTGCACGACTTCCGGTAGGGCAGGGGAACGTAGGAGTAGTACCCGCCGCCGCCGCTTCCGACGATGGGCCGGACGAACGGCGGCCGCTCGCCTGTGAAGAGGCTCCGGTACGGCAGGCTGAGCCGGGGCGCCGGCTCGCCGTCGAAGTAGAACTCGAGCGTCTCGTCCGTCGGCGTCGGCGTGTGGATGCGGTAGATGCAGCCCGGCCCTTTCAGGTCGGCGAGGATCAGCGAGCCGTCCTCCTCCTTGCCCACGAAGGAGTACTTGCCCGAGAAGCCGTCGTCGTTCCCGCCGGTGCGGTCGTAGCTCGTCACCGCGCCGATCTTCACCGACCGGTGATACGCCGGCAGCAAGTCGAGGCGGTGCAGTTCCTCCAGACCGATGACCCAGGGTTGGTCGCCGGCCGAGCAAGGCGCGGCGGCGGCGAGGGCGAGCAGTAACGCTGCGATGGACAGGGTGCGTGACATGGGATCCTCCATTGCTGGCTCATCGTACTTTACCACGAGTCGACTCCCCGCGAAGCACCCGATCGCCGGGCTCTCTGCGAAAGTCGCCCGCCGGCCGGTCAGGCGCCGTCACTGCCGCGGCGGGACGAGCGCGTCCCTGATCGGCTCGATCCAGCGCTTCCCGGGAATGTCGTACAGGATGAAGTCGCTGTCGAACTGCCAGTAGCCCCAGCTCCAGCCGCGCTTCTCCGCCGCGCGCGCCACGGCGCCGATGTAGCGCACCCGCGCGGCCATCTCGGCCTTGTCGTACGCGCCGAATTCCCCGAGGTAGATCGGGCGCTTCTCCTTGGCGGCCCACGCCGCGGCCTTGTCGAAGTCGCGCGCGATCGCGTCGAGCTGCTCGGGCGTCCCGTCCCAGGGCACGCCGAGCTTGTCCTTCTGCCCGGTCCACGGCGCGCCCTGGTGCGTGAACTCCATGGGGCTGTAGTAGTGCACCGTCACGATGATGTTCCGGTCGTCCGCGGGCAGAGCGAGCTTCCCCAGTTGCCCGATGCCGTTCCACTGCCCGGGGCCGATGATCACGGTGCGGTTCGGGTTCGTCCGCCTGACGAGCGCCAGGGCCTCGCGCAGGAACTCGTTCCAGAGCTCCGGCGTGAGCTCGCCGTTCGGCTCGTTGAGGAGTTCGAAGAGCACCTCGGGCGGCCGCGTCCTGCAGCGCTCGGCGATCTGCGCCCAGATGGCGAGGTAGCGCTCCTTCTTGCCGCGCGGGTCGCGCGCCATGGCCGTGAACTCGTGGAAGTCGAGGATCACCATGAGCTTCGCGGCGAGCGCCTGGTCCAGAGCCCAGTCGAGCGTCGCGAGGTACGCGTCGCTCAGCGTGTGCTGCGCGTCGAGCCGCGCGTCGCGGTAGGGGTGGAGGTTGATGCGCACGTGATTGAACCCGGCGCCCGCGATCAGCGCGAAGTGCTCGGCCTGGAAGCGCCCGCGCGCGCGGTCCTTCCAGATCGGGTCGTAGCCGATGATGTTGACGCCGCGCCCGAGGCGCGCGTTCTGCGCGAACGCGTCCGCGGCCGCCGCGGGGGTCTCGGCGGCCCGCGCCGCCGGCCACGCGCCGCACACGAGCGACACGACAAGCGCCGCGCGCCCCTGCACGCTGCACCATCTCCTGCACACCTGCATGACCGTGCTCCTCTCTGCAACTAGTCGTGCCAACGATGTTGCCACCGCCGCGCCGGGCGGTCAAGGACGCGTGCCGTTGCGCCGCCGTTCGTAGCTGCCGGCTTGATTTCCGCGCATCGTTCGGTCACAGTGGCGTGGTCGCAACCGTTCACGGGGTTCTCTCCGGTTCCGTCTGAATGCACAGGCGTCACGTCAGAGAAGGAAGACAAAGAGAGGAAAAACCACAGAGCCGCAGAGGGCACGGAGACGAATACGGAGAGAGCACCGCAATGGACACCGAGCCACGCACCGTCTCATATTCCGGCCTCTGTGGCCTCTGGTTTCTCTCTGGCGAATCAGAAAGACCAGCGTGTTCGAGATGCACGCTGAACGGTCACGCGCGGCCAATGCATGCAAGGAAACGAATCATGCCGAACGTGCGCGCCATCGCGTGTGCCCGTGGCGCCGCTGCGCCCGCGCGGGCGAGGAGAGAGTCCGCCCCCGCATCGCGGTTACACGTCGCATGATGCGCGGATACGCCGATCCTGACGCGACGCGCGAGCGGCTGGGCCGGCATCGCGCGATCGCCGCGGCGGCGCTCGGCCGCACGGGCCTCCGCGTCGGCCAGGCGGGATTCGGCTGCTATCGGGTCTCCGTGAGAGTGCCCGCTCACGCGGAAGCTCTGGCGCACGCGCTCGCGTCCGGCATCAACCTCATCGACACGAGCGCCAACTACGCCGATGGAGAGTCGGAGGAGCTCATCGGGCAGGCGACCCCACGCCTCGTCGAGGCGGGAACGCTGCGCCGGGATGCCCTGGTCGTGGTTTCCAAAGCGGGCTATCTGCAAGGGCGCAATTTCGACCTGAGCCGGACACGAAAACGTCGCGGACAGCCGTTTCCCGAGCTTGTGGAGTACGACGAGGGGCTCGAACACTGCATCCACCCCGAGTTCCTCGACGACCAGTTGACGCGCAGCCTCGCCCGCCTGCGCCTCGAGACTCTCGACGTCTATCTGCTGCACAACCCGGAGTACTACCTGGCGTGGGCGGCGGCGCACGATCATCCTCCCCGCGAGGCGCACGCCGAATACCACCGCCGGATCGAGAACGCGTTCCGCCATCTCGAAACCGAGGTTGCACGGGGGCGCATCCGCTGGTACGGCATCAGCTCGAACACGTTTCCCGCGCCGGCCTCGGATGCGAGGTTCACCTGCCTGGAGCGCGTCTGGAACATCGCCGAGTCGATCGCGCCGGAGCACCACTTCGCCGTGGTCCAGTTCCCCATGAATCTCCTCGAGACGGGAGCGGCGACGATCGCGAATCAGCCCTCGGGAACGACGGCGCTCGAATTCGCGCGGCGGAAGAACCTCGGCGTTCTGATCAACCGCCCGCTGAACGCGTTCGCGGGCAATCGGCTCGTGCGGCTGGCCGACGGCGTCGGGCTCGCCGCGCGCCGGGCGGGAGAGATCAAGGCCGCGCTTGCCGCCGCAGACCCTGATTGGGCCGGCGATGCGCCCCTGAGCAGGCTTGCGCTGCGCGCGCTGCGTTCGACCTCGGGCATCGCCTGCACGCTCGTCGGCATGCGTCGCATCGCGTACGTCGATGACATCGTGGCGGAGCTTGGCCATCCGCTCGAATGCAGGGAACGCGGCGCGTCGTGGCGAGCGCTGGCGCGGCTTCTTTGAGGCCGCCGCCCGCCTTGCCTGCCGCCGCCGCCCGGAGTTACGATGCACCGCACACCTGCACAAGGAGCAATGCCATGCGCTCGTTGCGAACGTGTCTGTGCGGTTTCGTTCTCGTTGCGGCCGCTCGCGGCGGCGCCGCCGCGACCGTCGAGGCCCTGACGTGCGAGTATCTCGTCGATCCCATCGGCATCGACGCCGTACCGCCGCGCCTGAGCTGGCGGCTCGTCTCCGCTGCGCGCGGGGAGCGCCAGACAGCGTATCAGGTGCTCGCCGCGCGTTCGCTCGAGACCCTGGCGAAGGACCGCGGCGATCTCTGGGACTCGGGGAAGGTCCAGTCCGACCGCTCGGTGCACGTCGAGTACGCGGGCGCGGCGCTCTCCTCGCGCCTGCGCTGCCACTGGAAGGTCAGGGTCTGGGACAAGGACGGGCGGCCGAGCGCCT
>DHGK01000352.1:0-3890 GCA_002402755.1 Planctomycetes bacterium UBA4800 | reverse complement strand
TGGGTGAGCGCGCCCGCGGCCGCGCCCGGCGCCCTCGACGCGCAGCCGAGCCCCTTCTTCAGGAAAGCGTTCGCGATCGAGAAGCCGGTCGCGCGCGCGCGCGCCTACGTGTGCGGCCTCGGCTACTACGAGCTCTACCTCAACGGCGCCAAGGTCGGCGACCACGTGCTCGACCCGGCGTTCACGCGCTACGACCGGCGCGTCCTCTACGTCACGTACGACGTCACGGCGATGCTCGTCCGGGGCGCGAACGCCGCGGGCGTCGTCCTCGGCAACGGCTGGTACAATCCCCACGTCGCCGATGTGTGGGATTTCCACAAGGCGCCCTGGCGTGCCCGGCCGGTCATGTGCTGCCAGATCGAGGCGACGTTCGAGGACGGCTCGCGCGCCGTCGTGGCGAGCGACGAGTCGTGGAAGGTCGCGACCGGCCCGATCCTCTACGATGCGATCAGGAACGGCGAGACGTACGACGCGCGGCGCGAGCTGCCGAGCTGGTGCTCGGCCGCGTGCGACGATGGGGGCTGGAGCGCCGCGCAGGTCGTCGCCGGGCCGAAGGGCGTGCGCACGGCGCAGATGCTCCCGCCGATCAAGGTCATGCAGACGCTCGCCCCGGCGAAGATCGCGGAGCCCGCGCCGGGCGTGTTCGTCGTCGACCTCGGCCAGAACATTGCCGGCTGGGCGCAGCTCAGCGTGCGCGGCCCGGCGGGGACGAAGGTCGTCATGAAATACGCCGAGAGGCTCGCGCCCCGCGGCACGATCGACCAGAAGGATATCGGGCCCTACGTCAAGCAGGGCGAGTTCCAGACGGACACGTACATTCTCAAGGGCGAGGGCGTCGAGACGTGGGAGCCGCGCTTCGCCTACCACGGCTTCCAGTACGTGCAGATCGCGGGCTTCCCCGGCGCGGTCGGCCCCGAGAGCGTGCGCGGGCGCGTCGTTCACACGTCGTTCGAGCGGGCGGGGAGCTTCGAATGCTCGAACGAGCTCCTGAACAGGATCCAGCGCGCCACGCTCTGGGCGTACGTCGGCAACTTCCACGGCTACCCGACCGACTGCCCGCACCGCGAGAAGAACGGCTGGACGGGCGACGCGCACCTCGCGGCCGAGCAGGGGCTTCTCAACTTCGCGCCGCAGGCCGCGTACACGAAGTGGATGGACGACCTGTACGACGAGCAGCGCGAGAGCGGCGAGCTGCCCGGCATCGTGCCGACGGGCGGCTGGGGCTACGCGTGGGGCAACGGCCCCGCGTGGGACAGCGCCTACGTGCTGATCCCGCGGTACCTCTACGAGTACGCCGGCGACGCGCGGATTCTGGCGCGCCACTTCGAGCGCCACACGCGCTACGTCGACTACCTGACGAGCAAGGCCAAGGACGGCATCGTCGGCATCGGACTGGGCGACTGGGCGCCCGCGCACGACACGACGCCCGAGAAGGTCACGTCGACGGGGTACTACTACGCCGACGCGCTCGTCGTGGCGAGGACGGCGGAGCTTCTCGGGAAGACCGAGGACGCGCGCAAGTACTTCGAGCTCGCCGAGGGCATCAAGAAGGCCTTCAACCGCGAGTTCTTCGATGCCGCCAAGGCGACGTATGCAAACGGCACGCAGACCGCGCTGAGCTGCGCGCTCTATCAGGGCTTCGTCGAGCCCGCGGACAAGAGCCGCGTGGTCGGCGCGCTCGTCGCGCACGTGCTCGAGCAGCGCAAGGGGCACCTCGACGCCGGGATCCTCGGCACGAAGTACCTGCTGCACGCGCTCAGCGACAACGGCCGCACCGACGTCGCCTGGACGATCGCGACGCAGACGACGTTCCCGAGCTGGGGCGACTGGCTCGCAAAGGGCGCGACGACGCTCTGGGAGCAGTGGAACGGCAACGACTCGCGCAATCACATCATGTACGGCGACGTGAGCGCCTGGTTCTACAAGAACCTTGCGGGGCTCAAGCCCGATCCCGAGGGCCCGGGCTTCAAGAAGTTCATCGCGGCGCCGCAGCTCGCCGGCGATCTTGCCTGGGCACGCGCCGAGCACCGCGGGCCCTACGGCGACATTCGCGTCGCGTGGCGTAAGGACGGCAGGCGCCTGACGCTCGAGGTTCTCGTGCCCCCGAACTCGGAGGCGACGGTGTCCGTTCCCGCGGCCGCGCCCGCCGCGGTCACGGAGAGCGGCGCGCCGCTCGCGTCGGCGCAGGGCGTGAAGGTCGTGCGGACCGAGAGCGGAACGGTCGTCGTCGCGGTCGGCGCGGGCGCGTACGCGTTCGAGTCGCGGCTGTGAGGGTGGAATGAACAAGCGAACGCGGCGTGCCGTTGGGTTCTGTATCGGCGCCCTCGGGCTTGCATGCACGGCGCCCGGCCGAGCGCTCGGCGCCGAGGCGGCGCCCGCGCGGCCCAACATCATCTTCGTGTTCACCGACGATTTCGGGTACGGGGATCCGGGGAGCTACGGCGGCGGCTTCGTGCCGACGCCGAACCTCGACCGCATGGCGCGCGAGGGAATCCGCCTGACGCAGTTCTACGTCGCGGCGCCGATCTGCTCCCCGTCCCGCGCCGGCTGCACGACCGGCATGTTCCCGGCGCGGTGGCGCCTGACGAGCTACCTCCAGACGCGCAAGGGCAACGCCGCCTGCGGCCAGGCGGATTTCCTCGACCCCCGGGCGCCGTCGCTCGCGCGGCTGCTCAAGTCGAGCGGCTACGCCACGGCGCACATCGGGAAATGGCACATGGGGGGCGGCCGCGACGTCGCCGATGCGCCGTCGATCCTCGAGTACGGCTTCGATGAGTGCGCGAGCACCTGGGAGAGTCCGAATCCGCACCCCGACATCACCGCCTCGAACTGGATCTGGTCGCCCGAGGACAAGGTCAAGCGCTGGGACAGGACCGCGTTCTTCGTCGACAAGACGCTCGATTTCCTGCGCCGCCACCCGGACCGGCCCTGCTATGTGAATCTCTGGCCGGACGACACGCACACGCCGTTCGTGCCCGGCCCGGCGATGAAGGCGAAGCACGGCGGCGGCGATGACGGCAACG
This sequence comes from Planctomycetes bacterium UBA4800, assembly GCA_002402755.1. Classification (GTDB taxonomy): domain Bacteria; phylum Planctomycetota; class UBA8108; order UBA8890; family UBA8898; genus UBA8898. The sequence goes on along the minus strand of DHGK01000352.1, from coordinate 867 downwards.
GCGAGGCGAACTTCAAGGGCGTCCTGGAGGAATACGATCGGCAGATGGGCCGGCTGCTCGACGGCCTCGCGCAGCTCGGCATCGCCGGGAACACGCTCGTTCTCTTCACCGGCGACAACGGCCCCGCGCCGACCTACGGGCGCCGGCGCACGGGCGGCCTGCGCGGGTCGAAGCTCAGCCTTTACGAGGGCGGCATTCGCGAGCCGCTGCTCGTCTGGTGGCCCGGACACGCTCCGGCGGGACACGTCAACGATTCCACGGTGCTCGCCGCCGTGGACCTCTTGCCCTCGCTCTGCAAGGTCGCCGGCGCATCCATTCCCGCCGAAGTTGCAGCCGTGCTCGATGGCGAGGATCTGAGCGCCGCCTTCGCCGGCGGATCGCCGGTGCGGACCAAGCCGCTCCTCTGGGAGTACGGCCGGAACACCGTCTCTTTCGCGTATCCCAAGGCGCCGGCCGACCGCAGCCCCAACGTGGCCGTGCGCGACGGCCGCTGGAAGCTGCTCGTCAACGCCGATGGCTCGAATGTCGAGCTGTACGACATCTCCGCCGATCCGAAGGAGACGAGGAACCTCGCCGGGGAGGAGCCGAACACGGCGGCGCGGCTCGCCGGGGAGGCGTTGAAGTGGAGGAAGGCGCTGCCGTGAGGGATGTCCACGGCGCGCCGTGCGCGAGGGTAACCGTTCACAGGACATCCCGAACACGCGAATCTCCGCATTCACCGTCCTTCGTGGTGCTCTTTCCGATTCACCACAGAGAAGACAGAGGGCACAGAGAACGGGACATGAGACGTTAGGGGCCGCGCAACAATAACTTCCCATTTTGGTCTCCCTGGCTCGCGCCATCTTCGACCGCTCCTCAATCGCGAAT
>DHGK01000029.1 GCA_002402755.1 Planctomycetes bacterium UBA4800 | reverse complement strand
GTGGCTGATCTCGTAGTTCTGGCAGAACATGCACGCGAGGTTGCAGTGCGTGAAGAAGATCGTGCCGCTGCCGCGCCGGCCGCTTATCGGCGGCTCCTCGCCGAGGTGCGGCACGGCGCTCGACACGACGGCGCGCCGGCCCGTGCGGCAGAACCCCCGCGCGTCGCCGCGCCGGTCGACGCCGCACGCGCGCGGGCACAGCGTGCAGCGCGCGAGACGCGCCGCGGCGGCCTCGGCGCGCGCCGCGAGCTCGCCCGTCCGGAGCAGCGCGAGGTAGCTCGGGTACTCGCCCGCCATGCGCGCCCTCACTCGTCCTCCGCGGGCACGGCCTCGGCCTCGGCGAGCAGCCACGAGCCATCGACCTTGCGGAGCTTCAGGTCGGCGGTGCCGCGGTGCATCTCCGCGCCGCCGCTCTCGCGCCGGGCGCTGCGCTTGACGGCCCGGCCCTCCCACACGACGGATGCCGAGTCCCCGTCGATCGCGATGCTGTTGAGGCCCCCTCGGAGCTCGATCCGCTCCTGCCGGCTGAAGAACGTGTACCGCAGGTAGTCGGCGAGCTCCTGGCGGTTCACGCGCTCCCTCCGGTACGTGACGGCGAAGTCGTCGGTAACGAGATCGAGGATGGCGCCCGTGTTGCCGTCCTTGAACGCCGCGGTGAGATCGTCGATGACCTCGCGCACCGCGTCCTCCTCGCTCCTCGTGAGGCATCCGACGCCGCGATACGCGCCGTAGACGAGCGCGATCACGGCGACGGCAAGCAGGATTCTGTGCTTCGACATGCAAGGCTCCCCCCGCCCGCGCGGGCGCCGGCGCCGCGGCGCAGGACGTTGATCGCCGCGCCGGCCTCACGTAGAATCGTACTCCATGCGGCGCGCGCGCGGAAGAATCCGCGCGGCCGCCCGCCGCGCCTTGGCAAGGAGCCTCGCCATGTCGAAGACCCTTCCCGCCGTCCTGATCGCCGCGCTGCTCGGTGCGGCGGCTGCAAGCGCTGTCTGGCTCTCGCGTCCGCCCGCCGAGCCCCGCGAAGACGCGACGGCCTGGGTCGAGATCGCGGCCCTGCGCGCCGATGTCCACGCCGTGAGGACGGCGCTCGACGCGGTCGCGGAGCGCCTCGCCGCGGTCGAGTCGGGCGCCCGTGCCGCCCCCCCGCCGCCGCAAGCCCCCGCAGAGGGAGAGACTGCGGCCGAGCCGTCCGCCGCGCAGGTTCCCGAGCCCCTGGCGCCCTACTCCGAGCAGATGCGCTCCTACGTCTTCGGTCTCATCGAGGAGGAGCGCCGCGTGAAGCGCGACGAGGCCGCCCGCCTCGCCGAGGAGGCGCGGCGCGAACGCGAGGAGCTGAGCAAGGGCCCGTACGAGCAGTTCAATCTCAAGGTGAACTCGCTTGCCAAGGTCCTCGACATGGGCCCGTCGCAGCGCGACCGCTACTTCGAGATCGCGAAGGCCTGCTTCGGCGAGTTCCAGGAAAGCCGCAAGGGCGTCGACTGGCGCAGCGAGGAGGCGCGCGCCAGATTCCAGGAGCAGCAGGATGCCCTCCAGAAGCAGTTCTCGGCCGACGTCGAGCGCCTGCTCGTGCCCGAGCAGCGCGAGGTTTACGACAAGCTGTCGCCCTGGGTCAAGGGACCCCAGTACCTCGGCCAGGTGATGCCGGCGGGCGAGGGCGGCGCCTTGCCGCAGGTCCAGTTCTTCGACGGAGGGTCGGCCACGGTCATCCAGAGCGGCGCGATCGGAGGAGCCTCCGTCAACATTCGCGTCGACGGCAAGTAGCCGCCCGCCCGCCGCGTCAGGGCTTCGCGCTCCCCGGCCCGACGAGAAAGAAACCCACGTCCGTCGCCGCGAGGAACTCGTCGCGCCCGAGCTGGACGGCTCCGCGCACGGCGCACTCGCGCGGCTCGTACTCCCAGTCCTCGCCGTTGTTCAGGCTCTCCAGGAGGCCGCCCCGCCGGAGCCACGGGTCGCGCACCGCCGCCACGATGCGCCCCGGCCTGTACGCATCGAACACGATCGCCGCGACGAGCGGCTCGGCCGGCAGCGCGCGCGCCCGGGGCTCGCAGCGGCGCCACGCGCCGTCCTTCTGCCTGAAGAGCCCCGCCGTCGTGCCCACGAAGAGATCGCCCGCGTTCTCGGGGTTGACCGCCGCCGACCGCGGCGCGCCGGGCAGGTCCGCCCCGAACGGCTCCCACGCGCCCCCGCGCGCGCACAGGATCTGCCAGGGCTTCTCGGGGTCCGCGCCGTACCTGACGTCGCCCGTCCGCGGGCAGATCGCGAACACCTCGACCGCCGCGCGCGTGAAGCTCGCCCCGCCGTTCTCGCTCACGAGATCGCCGGCGAAGATCGTGCCGTGCTTGACCGGATGGAAGCAGAGCGTCGGCCGCACGGCCGCGGGCTCGGCCGCCGCCCGCCACGACACCCCGCCGTCGGCGCTCGTCATGAGCGCGCGCTGCCCGCCCGTCTGCCACCACGCAAGCAGCGTCGTCCCGGCGCCGCCCGCATGGCACGCCACGGCCAGGCAGCGGTCGCCGGCGCGCGCGACCGGCTTGAACGACCGGCCGGCGTTCTCGGACACCCACAGCCCGGCCTCGCCGAGCGCAAGCCACAGGCGCCGTCCGCCGGCCGCCTCGCGCGCGGCGAAGCGCTCGCCGCCGCTCTCCCACCCGAAGAGCCCGGCGCCCCACGGCTGCCACGAGTAGCCGCCGTCCGCCGTCCGCATGAGCTCCCTGTCGATTCCCGCCAGGGCCGCGCCCGATGACTGCGGGTGGAACGCGACCGCCTCGGGCGCGCACGCCGCCGGGCCGGCGAAGCGGCCGAGCGCGCGGATGTCCTCCGGCTCCCTCCACGACGCTCCGCCGTCGGCGCTGAAGAGCGGCAGCTTGACGAGCTTCTTCCCGACCGGGCGCTCCATCGCGAAGAGCAGGCCTTCGCGGCGGCTGCTCGCGGCGATCGACGCGAAGTAGCGCTCGGGCTTGAGCGTGCGCTTGCCGAGCGGCGTCCACGTCAGGCCGAGGTCCGCCGACACGTACAGGCCCATGTCCGGCCACGCAAGGTAGATCGCCGGCGTCCCGCCGCCGCCCACGGCGAGCACCTCGCCGGCCGCGCTGACGAACCGCGCGTTGCTCAGGTCAGGCACCGCCGTGAACTCCAGCCCGAGGTCCGGCGCCCGGAACACGCCCTCGCTCGTCGCCGCAACGACCGCTCCGCCTGCCGCCGCGAGCCCGGCGACCCGGCCCTCGATGCCCAGGCGCCGCCACTCCCACGAGTCCCCGCCGTCGAGCGACACGAGAAGCCCGCGGCCGTGGCTTCCGGCGATCACGGCGCGCGCGTCCTTGCTCTCGGCAAACACGATCAGCCCGCCGAACGCGCTCTCCTCCAGCGGCACCGGCAGGAGGAAGCTCCACGTGGCGCCGCCGTCGCCGCTCTGCCAGAGCCCCTCGCCGCGCGTCGCCGCGAAGGACGCCGCGTCGCGCGCCGCCGCGAGGCACAGGACCGTCTTCGGCCGCCACGGCGAGAACCGCAGCGTCTTGATGTCGGGAAGCGGCAATCCGCGCGCGGGCCTGAGCGTCGCCCCCCCGTCGTCCGAGAACCACACGCCGTTCCGGTCCGTCCCGATCACGACCCGCGTGGGATCCGACGGGCACCACGCGATGGCCTGGACGCGCGCGCCGCCGCCGCCGCCCGGAAGCTCGGCGCGCGCCTGCGACTCGGAACGCAGGGGGAACTCGGTCCACGCCGGCGGCGCGGCCGCGGCGACGGACGCAAGCAGGATTCCGCACGGGGCTCTCATTGGTCTATACCGTAGTGCCATCGCACACAATACGCAACGGCCGTCAGGTCGGCCGGCGCGCTCGGCGCGATCGCGCGCGGCGAGCGCACGAGAAGAAACGCGTTGTCGAACGTGTGGCAGCCCGTGAAGGCCCCCGTGCCGGCGGCCGGGACCGCGCCCACGCGGCCTTTCCAGTCATCGCCGTCCTTTCCCATGACGAGCAGGTCCGGGGCCGCGCCCGCGCAGGGGCCCGCGTAGATGTCGCGCCCGCGCAGCACCGTCCCGGCGACGCCGTGCGCCGCGCAATAGCGCTCGATTCCCGCGGCGACCTCCTCAAGAAGGCCGTCGCTCCGCCGGGCCCGCGCGCGCGGGAAGCGATCGCGCGTGTGAAGGTAGACGCGGCCCGGGTCGAGCGCGAAGGCCCGGCTCTCGGCCGTCATCGTCGTGAGGTCGGCGGGCGCCTCGGCGCCGAACGACAGGAAGCCGAGCGCGGCGAGGACATCGTTCGTCCTGATCTCGCGGCGCAGCGGCCCGAAGCCGTGGTCAGACAGCATGACGAGCAGGTCGCCGTCCTCGACGAGATCGAGCACCTCGCCGGCCGCGGCATCGACCATGCCGAAGTATGCGCGCACGCGCTCGTGGAGCGGATGCGCGGCGTCCTCCGCCGCATCGAACAGGAAGTGCAGCGCGCGATCCGTGCCCGTGAACACCACCATGAAGAGATCCCACGGCCCGTCGCGCCACACGCGCCGGATGAGCCACCGCCGGTGATCGAGCACCCGCGCCAGGTCGTCGAGAAGCGCGCCCTTGTCGGTGTGGCCGAGCCGCGCGTCGGCGTCGACGGCGTAGCCCCGCGCCTCCAGTTCCGGGAGGAGCGCGCGCGGCCACACGGCATCGCCGAGCGACGGGGCCACGAAGCCGCTCACGAGAACGCCGTTCACGGCGGGCGCGGGATAGGTCGCGGGCACGTTCAGGAACGCGGCGCGCTTCCCGGCCCTGCCGAGCACTTCCCAGAGCGCGGGCGCCTTGAGATCGCCCGCGAGCGGAAACGTGTAGCGGTACGTGTACGGATCGCATTCGACAAAGCCGAAGATGCCGTGCGCGCCCGGGCCGGCGCCCGTGAGCACCGTGCTCCAGGCGACGGACGAGAGCGGCGGGTACGTCGAGGAGATGCGCGCCAGGCGGCCGGCCTCGATCGCCGCGGCGCACCGCGGCATGACGCCCGCCTCGCACAGCGCGCGCAGCATCTCCTCGGGGACGCCGTCAAGGCCGATCACGAAGACGCGCGCCATGGAACCACCATGCCGAAGGCAACCGGCCCGGCCTCGTCCTCCAGAACGAACCGCCCGAGCGCCGGGCTCAGGTTGCCGTCCTCGGTCACGCACTCCCCGTCGAGCTCCAGGGCAAGGAGTCCGAGCTCGAGCGGCGCGAGCGTTCCCTCCGGCGCGCGCGGCGCCAGGACGCCCGTGTCGAACCGCTCCTCGATCGCCGCAACGCGCGCGCGCAGGTCCTGCGTCGCCAGGCGGAAGATGTACCGCGCGCCCGCGGCCAGCGCCTGCGGCCCGAGGCAGAAGACGCGGCCCCTGACCTCGCGCGAGGCGCGCGGCGCATCGGCGGCCGGCGCAAGCACGTGCCCCCGGCGCACGCGTTCGGGGCGATCGAGCTCCAGAGCTCCCGCGCAGCCCGCCGGCAGGCGCTCGAGCGCGCCGTCCGGAAAGACCGGGATCCGCTCGACCGTCACGGCCGCGCCGCCCGGCACGACAACGAGGCGGTCGCCGGCCGCAAGCTCGCCGCGCTCGACGCGGCCCGCCGCGACCTTCCGCGGCGTGAAATCGTAGACGTCCTGGACACTGAACCTCGCCGGCCCGCCCGCGGCATCCGGCTCCTTGAACGCGAGGATCGCCTCCAGCACCGTCGGGCCCGCGTACCACGGCAGGGCGCCGCCGCGGCTCGCGACCATGACGCCGCTCCGGGCCGACGCCGGCACGACGGCGCCCAGCGGCAGCCCGATCTCGGCGGCGAGCGCTCCGATCTCGCGCGCGAGGGCCGCGTAGGCCGCCTCGGCCGACGGCGCCTTGTCGATCTTGTTGACGACGACGGCGGCCTGCGGAATCCGGAGGAGCTTGACGAGGAGCGCGTGCCGCCGCGTCTCCTCGCGCACGCCCTCGGCCGCGTCGACGAGGATCACGGCCGCATCGGCGATCGAGGCGCCCGTGAGCATCGAGCGGATGAACTCCTCGTGCCCGGGCGCATCGACGAGCGCGATCTCGCGGCCGCCCGAGCGGAGGAACGCCTGCGCGGCCGTCACGGTGCAGCACTCGTCCTGCTCCCTGCCGAGCTGGTCGGTGACGTGCGCCAGGTCGAGCGCGCCGCTCCTGACCGCTTCTTCCTTCCGCAGGCTCAGGGAGCCGCTCTCCAGGAGCAGCCGGCCGATCAGCGTTGACTTGCCGTGATCGACCTCGCCGACGAACGCGACCGCAAGCCGTCTCACGGCGCCTCCTACATGTAACCCAGGGCGCGGAGCTGCTCCATGGCGCGCGCGTTCTCCTTGTCCTGCGCTCGGCCGCCCCGCTCCTCGCTCCGGCCCTCGGCGATTTCCCGGATGATGTCGTCGACGGTGGCGGCGGCGGACGCGACGGGCTCGCAGCACGGTTCGCAGCCGATGCTCCGGTAGCGCCGGCCGTCCTTCGCGAAGTACAGGTCGCAGACGGGGAGGTTCTCGCGCCGGATGTAGCGCCAGACATCCGCCTCGGTGAAGTGGAGCAGCGGGTGAATCCGGAGGTGCGCGCCCTCGCTCTCGCGCCGCGCGTACAGGTCCCAGAGCTCGGCGGTCTGCCGGCCCGCATCCCACGCGAAGTCCGCCGTGCGCGGCGAGACGTAGCGCTCCTTGGCCCTGACGCCGTGCTCGTCGCGCCGGATGCCGAGGAGCACGGCCCGGAAACCGTGCTCGGCGAGCGCGCGCTTGAGCGTGTCGGTCTTGAGCGCCGTGCAGCACGCGAGGCGCCCGGCGGAATCCGGCCCCATGCCGGCCGCGAGCGCGGCCTCGTTCTTGACGACGGCGAGCGGCACGCCCCACTCGGCGGCGATGCGGTCCCTGAACCTGTAGATCCCCGCGAGCTTCCGGCCCGTGTCGAGGTGCAGCACGGGAAACGGGAACGTCCCCANNCAGCCGAGCGGGGTGAAGCGGCGGTACGCCTCGCGGATCAGGTAGATGCTTCTGTGTTCCAGCTCTTCGAGGTGATCCATGCGTCCCCGTCCGAGGCCAGGTCTGCGCGGCATCCGCGGGCGCCGGCACCGCGAGCGGCGCGGCGCGCAGACAATTGTACGACTTCGGCGGCCGGACGGAACTCTCGGCCGGTACATACTCGGTGAACACGTGGCCCTGCAGGCGCCGGCCGCA
>DHGK01000394.1:9000-37599 GCA_002402755.1 Planctomycetes bacterium UBA4800 | reverse complement strand
TCCGGCCGGACACGGACGAAGTCCTCGCCGCGGCGCTCGTCGACCTGGGGTGCACGAAGAAGGACGCCGGGCGCCGGCTCGCGATCGCTCACGCGAGGCTCTTGGCCGAACAGCGGGAGGCGACCGAGGAGAATCTCATGCTGGAGGCGCTACGGGCATAGGACATTCCACGGTCGTGGAAAAGTCCACGGTCGTGGAAAACGTCCGGACGGACACGAGTTCAAGCGAGTGCAGCGCGAGAGTCTGTACAGGGTTCTGTCCGGCACGGCGTCAGCCTGGTCGTGAGGAAGGGCCAGTTGTCGCTCTGGTCGCCATGGCCGGTATCTCATGCGGATCGTGGGGGAGATGGAGCAGGTCTTGCGGTGCGTGGCGACTCCGGAGCGATGGAGCGGACTTCAACGCGCCGGCCCACCTGAACCGGCATCGAGGAATCGCCTGCCTAGAAACGATCCGGGGCGAACCGACGCAGCTTGGCCTTGAGCGCAGGGTTCCTGCGCACGATCATATCGTAGAGGTAAGACCAGTACTCGGTCGCGTTCGGCCGGCCCTGCATGAAGCCTCGGACGAAGAAAGCGGTCGAGAGCTGCCGGTGCCTCTTCATGTCCTCAAAGAAGACCGGCGCCTTCAGACGACATACGCGCCGAATAGGGCCCATCCAGTCCATGCCGGGTTTCCATCCCGCGCGACACTTGGTTGCCCGCCCTGTTGCCCGAAACACATGCTCGATCCTTCTCTCCGGGCTGGTGAAGTAGTAAAGGATGAGATCTCCCTTGTGACACTGGCTCGGCATGCTCCACCCGTCGTTTGCGTTGGTCTTTGCGAGCAAGTCCTTGTAGTCGCCGGTCGTGGGCATGATCCAGACGTTGAAGCCCAGACCATACTCGCGGCGCAGTTCGATTATCTCGATGTTGCGTGGTACGCCCGGCCAGTTGTGCTCCCAGCAGACGATGCAGTCGCACTTCTTCGGGTCGTGACCGTGATCGAGGAAGCTCCTCGACTTGAACTCGAACTCGATACGCTTTCGCCGTTCGCGGCCCTGCACCTTCTGATAGGCAATACAGTCCGGGAACCGTGCTTGTATCGATTCGATTCGCATCCTCTTTCTCTTCGCGAGACGCGAGAAGAGGAACACGACGCCGAGCTCGTTGACCGGCGCGTACTGCAGCGGACCGTCGCGAAGAACCTCTGGTCGTGAATCCGTGCGAGCCCTGGGCATCGAGTTCTCCTGTTGAGCTTCTTGGCCTTCTGACGGGCTCATCCTACACATGAGCTTGGACTCCCGTCAAGTGCTCACGCAGCCGTGAGCATCGAGCGCTGGAGCAGCCCGCACGTATTGTCTCCCGCTTCCCGCCCCGTCTCACGTTCCGGTCTGTGTGGCCGCTCTCTTCCCATTGTGGATCAGGAAGAAGTCCGCGAAGGGCGCTGGAATGGGAACTCCCTGGCCTGGGACAGGCAGGCGTTCGGGATGCCCTGTGAACGATCACGACCGCCGGTCTATCGTCATAGCCACAAGCTCAGGAATCGTTCTATGACCGTGCGCAGGTGCCCGATGGCGCCCGGCAGGCAAGGTACGGCGCCGAGAATCGAGCTCTGCGGGTTCATCGCCTGTCCTGAAAGATACCCGGTGACGTTCACGAGCGGCGGGCATTCGATATCGGCGTGAAGGAGAAAGAGCTGCCGGATCGGCTGATGGCCGGTTGCGACATCGTGCACGAGGCCGCGGTAGTCCGAGATACTGCGAAACGCCTCGCGCGAGAACGTGCGCGTGCTCTTGGCGTCCAGTGCGAGCATCACCGAAGGGCGTTTGCCAGACCGGATTTCCACGATCACGTCAGGACGGAGAGGAGCCGAGACCCAGGCGGCAACGAACGGCGCCGCCCTGGATTCTCCCGCGGGCGGGAACTCGGGCTCGTAGACGGCGGTCACCTTGGCCTGGCCCGGAAGAGAGAAGACAAAGGACTGCCCTGGAACGAGCTCCGGGTGATAGATGTCATCGACGAGGACGTATCCACCGTGGACTTCCGGCATGCCGAGCGCGCCGCGGAGCGTTTCCACGACCGTCATGAAGCACCAGTACTCATAGAGTACCGAGAAGCGCTTGGTGCGGATGCTCAAGGCGTTCTTCACATCGACTTTGGTCCCGAACCGCTGTCTCGCTTCACAGAGACAGTCGTACGCGAGACGGTAAGAATCCCGTCCGAGAAAGATCGGCGTTGGGCCGAAGCGCGTCCTGGGAGGTCCCGCCTCCTGGAGAAACGTGTGGCTCGAAAGCAGTTGGCGCAAGCCGGCAGCCGAGCGCCGCGCCCGGTCCACCAGGATCTCGTAGCTTCGAATGCGAGGTAGATAACGGCTTTCGAAGACTTGCGATCCCCAGCGCGTCTGTTCGACCAGGAGCGCCGCGGCTGCTTTCCGGCAGAATTCGGCTAGTCCTTCGCTCCATGCTGCCATGCGCTCGATGCCATCTCTGATATGACGGTGTTCCTCAATGTCGCTTGAAAGCTCGGGTTTCGAGAGACGCATTCTCGGGAATGTGCCCATCCCCTCGGTCTGGATCGGCCCGGTCCGACGCCGGCGGCCGGCTTCGCAAATCGTGCGTGAATCAAGCTTGTCACCGGCTCGCCAGCGGGCGACCCGGATTCTGGAAACAAGAGATAGAGAAGGCTGATCTCCGATGCGAGCAAGCGCTTTCCGTAAACGCGTGCGAAGTTCCCCGATGCGGGACAAGTCCTCCTGGGGCTGCAGCAATCTGGGTTCCCACGGGAGCGCACCTCCCTTGCGTGAAGTCCGGGCAAGCACATCGCGAGCCAATCCCAGATGCGTCGCTTCCAAGTCGCGTAGTATCGCGTCAACGATCTCTTGAAAACCCGGGCGCGGTTCCACCTCGACGATCAAGCCCAGGATGGGTACCCATGGCTCGACGCTGTCCTCCGCCTCCTCGAAGATCAGCTCCAGCTCCCCGTAGTCGTCAGCCAGACTGGCGGCGATCCCCAGATTTATCGTTTGTTCACGTTGGCCCTCGGCCAGTTCCATGAGGACATCCGTTCCGCCGCGAAGCCGTCCCGGCCGATGGGCCCATGCGCGCTTCATCGTCAGCAGGATTGTCTGGTCGCTGCGAATCTGCGGCGGCGACCGAGGGGGCGTTCCGAACGCTGCGCCCGCAGTGGTGGCGGTCGCGATGAGCCTTCCGCCTTCCACAAGGGTGAGCTCATGTGAGGAGGAAGAATCCATGTTCTCCCTCGGTGTCGGCCATCGTCTTCATCGCGTCGGCGCTCCGGGGAAAACGGCCGGCGGGGAGGAGCCCCTGGAGACTGTCAAGAACCCGCTTCCAGCCGGGAGCGTTCGGGCGCAGACGTGGAGCCACGTTGGTCAGAAAGGCCAGGTCGAACGCCCCTTCCTCGTTGACGAGCCCGCGGGCAGAGGCGATGTATGCCAGCATGCGGTCTCGGATTCTGAACCCAAGCCCGGAACGAGCATGCCGCAAAGCCTCGTCGATGTGGACAAGCAGATCCTTGATGCCGCTGGAGACGGTGACGCCATCGGCGATCCAGGAATGGTAATCGTCGAGGTGGACCGGCACGATGCCCCCGAGGGCGCCGTGGCGAATCACCTGTTGCATCTCCTGGCGGAGGCTTGGACGATCCAACCTGACCACGGAGGCGCGATCAAGAACCTTCGGACTGAAGAAATGCGTGGTCTCGTCTATGTTGACGGTGCCGACGAAACGCACGTTCTCGCCGACGGGTAACAAGCGGTAAGGTGCATAGGGATCGTCCGGCCGCTCGAGGCCGGCGGCGAACAAAGACAGTCTCCGCTGCTCCAACGGCTGTTCAAGAAGGCTCAGGAATGCCGAAAAGTAGTGCTCGACCCGGGAAAGGTTCATCTCGTCGAGACAGATGATGTACAGGCCGCCCCGTTTCGTGCGCGCATCCTCGTACGCTGCCACGAGGCGATCGACCAGGCCGCCCGCCGCCGGTTCGTACCTGCCGGAGAGGGCGTTGAATGCCCCGATGACTTCCCGATCATCCAGCCAGTCCGGTCTGACCGGAAGGAGGAGATACTCATCGGAAACGCCAAGGGCCTCGGCATAGAGTCGTGACAACGAGCTCTTGCCAAGGCCGCTGGCGCCGGCGAGGATCGTCCACGAGCCGATCTTGACCGACACGTGGAAATTGATGAGGTCGTCCGATTCAAAGGAGAAACCGCGCGTGTTCGCGACGTGCGCGAACTGCGTGAGGAAATCCTGCTCGGTGATGTTGCGGACATCGCGCGGCTGATCGAGGAAGGCGGGGCGGAGCAGTACCGGAGGTTGTTCGGCCGCGTGATGCGGGCTTGTCCCGAAGATGCCGGTTCGTGCCAGGAGAGGGATCTGCGCGATGATCTGATCGCCGAGTTCGACGGACTTGTCCCGATAGGTGTCGATCACACGCTCGAGGCGGTCCTTGATTTCACGCTCCCGGGTCTGAAGATCAGCCTCGCGTCTGGCCGCTTGAGCCTCGCGATCCTCAAGCTCGTGAATGCGTCCCTCGTTGTCCTTGCGGAAACGCTCCTCGTAAAGCTGGGTCTTGCGATTGTACTCCTCGTCGAGCTTCGCAATGTCTTCGCGAAGCCGCTTCTGGTGTTCCTTTTCGGCAGTGATTGCGGCCGAGATCTCGCTCGTGTGCTTCGCGATCTCTTCTTCGACCCGTTTCTCGAGCAGTTCGTCCTTGTGCCGGTTGACGAGTTCGGCAAAGGCGGGCTGCTCCGCGATCATCCTTGCCGCATCGACGCCGAGCGTGGTTATGGTCTCCGAATCCCCGCAGATCGTGGCGAACCGCTGCCAGCGCTGCGGCTGGTCGGTGTCGTGCGCCGCAGCTTCGTACTCCTGGGCCCGGTGGAGGACCTCCTTGATCTCCTGCTGCTGTTTCTGAGAGAACCTGAGCAGCCTGAGCGCCCAGTTGGCGATCTGCGCATCGCTGGCCGCGTCGAGTCTCTCGCCGTTCTCGGCGAGGGTCCCCTCGTAGCTGTCGGGGATGAGGCACACACGCACATCGCGAGGAGACTCCCAGAGATCGGACGCCCGCGCCTTGAACGAGAATTCCTGTATCATCTTGTCGAGCGCTTCGCGCGGCGCCCGAAGCACGAAAGGATCGCCGGACTTCACCGCCGCAAAGTGCACTTGGCTGGTCTGCCGGTCGTAGGAGGCAGAGAAGGGCCCTGTGATCGAATTCTGGCTGCGGAGAAGAACCTGCGCGAGCGGCTGGCGGTGAAAACGGACCCCGTTTCGGAGAAGCTCCGGGAGCGGGATTTCCCTGTCAATGTCGAGAACCTCGGTGAAGTCCGATGCTCCCGGGCGAAGAGTTCGCTTGTTTGCCTGGTAGAAGTCCTTGTCCGGCTTGTCCGTCGCACCCTCGATCGAGTGCTCGATGGTGCCCGACCACACCATCCCGGGCTGGATCACGTGAGGGTCTATGTCCTGGCGGAGCATCCACCATACACGGCCCCGATTCGGGAAAAGGCCCTCCAGGTCGTGAAATCGAATTCCGCGCTCGGTCATCAGCGGGACGAGCAGGCAGAAGACGTTCTTCACGCCCCGGCCCGCCACCTCAAAAGGGGCCTGGCCGACAGCGAAAACGAGGCTGGTCCCGCTCTCACGCAGTTCTTCTATGTCGGTGCGGTCCATGCCTGCTCATGATGCCACTCCGTGGTGGGTCAAGCAAGGGCCGTGAGCGGCGTGTGTCCGCCGCGCCGGCTCCACAAGCGTCGGGTGGGGCAGGGAGAAGCTCCTCGGGCTCGGCGCTTGCCCGCGCGGGCCGGTCGTCGCCCTTGACGCCCTGGCCGATGCGCCCCTTCTTCCACTGCCGCTCGACGGTTGCGCGGCGCACCTTCAGGCTGCGCGCAAAGGCCTCGGTGGACGAGAGCAGGCGCTGCTGGAGCCCGACGACAAGGAGCGGTTGCGGGGACCACCTCCTCGACGAGCCATCGCGTGGACCGGACCTGAACGAGCGCGCCGACCTCGGGCAGGCCCTTGGGCATAACTGCGGATGTCGATGGAATCGGTCAAGAACAAAGTCCTCCGGCGGATCACGCAATGCAATGGGGCCCAGGACCGGCCCGCAGAAGGCCGCATGATCACTCTGCAATGCGCGCAAGTCGAGAGGGTGAGCGTCGGCGCTGTGCTGTCGCGCGCGGTGCACCACATCGGCGGAATCGGAAGCCACTTGGGCGCAGCGGCGAGTCGGAGCCGTGCGCGAGCCCGGCGCACGGCGTACGGCAGGCTCGCACACGAAGGTCTATGAGTCGCCCCGCCCTGGATCGATCACCGGGACCGGGCGGTGTGCGTTGGCGGACAGCGAGAACGCCGGCGGCCCGATCGCCGTCGTGCCGTCCGAGCACAGCCCGAAGCGGAAAGGCGCACGAGGTGATGGTCCGCAAAGAACAGTCCGGAATCGGTCCGGCAACGCCGTTTCCGGGGCGCTTCTCGCCAAACAAGAAACGCGTCGCAAACGGTTGTCTGGACGCGTTCTAATTGTCTGGCGACCCTGCGCAGATTCGAACTGCGAACCCCCAGCTCCGGAGGCTGATGCTCTATCCATTTGAGCTACAGGGTCGCGCGAGGTAGTGCATTATAGGGCTGCGCGGCGGGGGTGTCAATTCGCAGAGACGGCGCGGGACGCGCGCTACAGGCCGAACCCCGACATCTTCAACACGTCGTCCAGGATCAGCGTGATCTTGCTGAGGCGGGTGTCGAACTCGTGCCCGCGCGGGAGCGAGGGGTCGGCTTCCATGTCGCGCTTGCAGGCGGCCAGCAGCTTGCCCGCCGCGCGCAGCGCCTGGTCGGCCTCCCGGCCCTCGACATTGAGCGCATCGCGTATCAGCTTCTGCGCATCCTTGATCCTCGCATCGACGGCCGCAAAGGGGCTCGCCGCCGGCGTGGGGCTCGGAATCTTCGTCGCCACTGCGACGGGCGGCGCGGTCTCGCGCGGCGCCGGCGCGACCGGCGGCGGCGCGGTGTTCTCGGGAGGAACCATCGCGACCTCCCGCGGCGGCTCCTCGATGGGGAGGAGCGCCGCCAGGGCCTCGAACATCTTCGGCGCCGCCGCCGTGTCCCTGAACTCGCCGTACGCGACGTCCGGGAAACCCCGCCGCCACGCCACGCGAACCGCCTTCATGCACCTGAGAACGCCTTCGCCCCGAAGCTGCTTGAGATAGCCGGCAAGCTCCGCCTTGCGCGCGGCGCGGAACACCGCCGGATCGACGGGCTTGACCGACGCCACATCCGCCGCCGGGAGCTCCGAGCTCCCGCCCTTGTCGAGCGTGAACTGCCACACGTCGCCCACCTGCTCCGCCGCCGCGACGTAGAACGACTCGCCGTTCGCGAGCGTCATCTGCTTCACGGCGCTGCTGCGGGCGGCCGGGTCGGCCTCGACATCCTTGACGATCTGGAGGAGCGCCTGCGCGTCGCGCCGGAGCGCGACGGCTTCCGGCGTCCTGTAGCCCGCGAGGAGATCGAGCGCGTCCTGGTACTTGCCGGCCTCGATGGCCGCCTTGATGCGCGCGATCGGCGCCGCGGCCGGGGCCTTGCCCTCGGCCTTGGCCGGCGCCTTCTCGGCGGGCTTGGGGGGCGCCGCGTTCGGCGGCGCGGGCTTGGGAGGCGCCTCGTCCTTCTTCGGAGCGGCGGGAGGCGCCGGCGGCGCCGGGGCGGCCGGCGTCTCGACATGGCCGAGGAGGTACGCGGCGAAGGACGTGCCCGGGTCGACGAAACCCCGCTCGCGCATGTACTGGAAGCGGCCGTAGAGCGCACCACCGACGATGGCCAGGCAGAGGAGGAGGAATGTTCTGAACTTCATCGGCGCGCTTTCCCGGCACGGGCGCGGCGCGGCGCCGCGGCCGTTACGTCGAACAATACCACATCACGGGAGGAGATGCGCTGCTCGATCGGGGCTCTTCCATCGCGCGCGGGCGGGCCATACAATAAAAAAGGCCTTCGACCGAGAGGGGAAAAGCCGAAGGCCGTGACTGTGTTTGCAGTATGAACTTCGACACAGGCGAGCGAAAACTTTAGGAGCGGGCGCGGCGCCCTGGCCGGCCCGAGGAGGCGACATATCGTGAGAACGATCTTCTGTGCGATGCTGATTGCCGGAACGTTCCTCCGGAGCGCGGACGAGGGACAGGGCGGGGACGCCCCCAAGGACGAGCCGCCGCCGCCCCAGGGCATCGAGAAGCTCGTCGAGCGCTTCGAGCGCGAGAAGTCGCTCTCGCCGGACAAGCGCCTGGAGGCGATCGAGGAGTTCAAGATCTACCAGACGCCCGAGTGCGTCAAGTTCCTGCTCAAGATCATGCCCGGAGAGACGGACATGACGCTCCTCAGGGCCATCATCATCGATCTTGCGGTTCTCGGAACGGCGGAGTCCGTGCGCGCCGCGGTGGCCGACGGCCTGCCCCGCCTGGCGCCGCTCGTCCAGATCTCGCCGGAGCGCGACCCGCTGGTGCCGCGCATCTGGACCTACCGCGCGGGCAAGGATTATCGGATGCTGCCCGACTTCTACTTCGCGGAGATCTCGGGCGCGCTCACGGCCGTGACCGACGCGAAGGCCAAGGACTGGCTCGTCACGCGCGGCCTGGAGGGCCCGATCGCCAAGGACCCGCTCTTCACGCAGTTCATGCTGGGCGTGATCGCCCAGGTCGTGCACCCCAATCGGGCCAAGGCGCTGGGCGACTTCCTGCGCAAGACCAAGGACGTCCAGCTCATGGGTGCGGCGATCGACGCGGCGCGCCTCGCGCGGCTCCCCGACGCGGACTTCACGGGGCTCGTCGTCAAGTTGCTCAAGCACCGCGACCAGGAAATCCAGATCGCGTCCGTGCTGTTCCTGGAGAAGGCCGCGATCGACGAGCTCAAGAAGGAGCTGCCCAAGCTCCTCAAGAACGCCTCGGCCGAGATGCGCATGCTCGCCGTCGACTGCGTCCAGGAGAGCAAGCTCGATGTCGCCCTCATCACGCCGCTCCTCGGGGACAAGGACTGGCGCGTGCGCGCGACGGCCGTGCGCGCCGTCGGGAGGGCCGCCACGGCCGATGCCGTGACCGCGCTCGTCAAGCGGCTCGGGACCGAGGACCATCCGCGCATCGTCGATGACATCGCCGACGTCCTGACGCGCCTGACGGGCGAGGATCTCGGGCGGCAGTTCCCCGCGTGGGACGGGTGGTGGAAGGCGAACAAGAGCAAGGCCGTCCTGAAGTGGCGCGATGCCTCCGAGCTCGGGACGCTCAAGACGCGCCGTCCGACCAAGGCTCGGACGACGTCGTACTACGGGCTGGACGTCAGCAACTTCGCGTGCTTTCTCCTCGATGTCTCCAAGTCCATGCAGGAGCAGTACGAGGGCGAGACCGTGACGGCGGGGAAGGGCCCGCGCACCGATGTCAAGGACAAGAGCGGCAGGAAGACCGAGCGCAAGCAGAAGATCGAGTTCGCCCGCGAGAACCTCATGAATGCCCTCTCGCAGCTCGCGCCCCACGTGCGCTACAACATCATCACCTTCACGCACGAGGCACGGGCGTGGCGCGACGGCCTGCAGGAGAACTCCGACGAGCTGCGCGCCGAGGCCTTCGAGTTCCTCGATGAGCAGCAGCCGCGCGGCTCGACCAACATCTGCGATGCGCTGCTGCTCGCGTTCAGCGACCCCGAGGTCGACACGATCTACCTCCTGTCGGACGGCGCGCCCACGTCGGGGAACATCACCGATCCGGCCAGAATGCTCGAGGAGATCCGCAGGATCAATCTCTTCCGCAAGGTCAAGATCAACACGATCGGCTTCAATCTCAAAGGCGAGGCCGAGGACCTGATGCGGAACCTCGCCGACGAGAACTACGGCGCCTTCGTCGCGAAGTGACGGCGGGCGCGGACGGGGAGGACGCCGCGGCCGCCGCGGCGCGCCGGAGGATGCCGCGCCGCGCTAGGCGCCGGGCGGCTCGGACGCGCCGGGCTTGGCGTCGTGCTCGTGCCGCGCGTCGCGCGGGGGCGGCGCGCGGCCGTCGCCCTTGCGATGCTCGGGGGCCGTTCCGCGGGGCTCCTTGCCGCCCGGCGTGCGTTCCTGCCCGCGGCCCTGGCGCCACTGGCCCCTGCCGACGAAGTCGCCCGACCTGAGCGCGTCGGGCATCAGGAGATACTCGCGCGCGGCGCGCGCGTCCTCGCCGGCGGCCTCGAACTTCCGCCGGCTCGATGGCGACACGAGGCCGAACGCATCGTGGTCCGCGCGGCGCAGCACCTTCTCGCGCTCGCTCGGCGGAAGCTGCCTGAGCATCCTGAGCTCGAAAGGCGTGAAGATCTGCTCTGCCGCCCGCCGGCAGTGCGCGAGCTTTTCCCTGAAGAGCGGCCGCAGGATCTCCTTGAGCCGCGCGACGCGGGCCTCGGGCGGCAGGTCGGCGCTCAGCCGCTGCTCGGGCGGCAGCGCCTCGATGTGGCGCCGCGCCCAGAGCGAGTTCGCGACGATGTAGCTGCGCCAGTGGGCCGGGAAGCGCTCGATGGGCGGGAGGCCGCGGCGCTCCCACTCCTTCGCGCGGCGTTCCCATTCGCTGCGCGGGGCGAGCCGGTACACGTGCTTGAGGCGTGACCGCTGCTCCTGGGAGAGCGCCCGCCAGCGCTTCTCGGGCTGGTCCTTGGCCTGCTCGTGCGGCGGCGGCGGGGCCTGGTCCGCGGCGCAGAACGCGATGAGCAGCATCGTCGTCAGCATGGCGTTCAGAAGTCCTCGGTTTCCTGGGCCAGCTCGAACACCGCCTGCACGATGTCCAGGTCCTCGCCGAGCCCCTCGCCGCCCGCGTCGCTGAGCGAGGCGTACTGCTCGACGACCGGCAGGTGGACGAGCAGATCGGGGTCGGGGAGCGCGGCCGAGTTGTCGCGTCCGGAGACGAAGTAGAAGAGCGTGACCGCCGCGGCGAACGCCGCCGCGGCCGCCGCGACGCGCCGGAGAACGCGCGCGCGCACGGCGATCCGGTGGGTGCGCGCGATGACGCGCGGCCAGATCGACTCCGCCCCGGCCACGCCCGGCAGGTCCGCGAGGAGCGCCCACGCGCGGCGATGCTCGTCCGCCGCGCGGCTGCAGGCGGGGCAGACCGCGAGATGCGCCGCCACGGCGGCGGCTTCATCGGGCGGCAGCTCGCCGTCGAGGTACGGGACGAGCAACTCGGCGCATTCCGCGCACAGGCATCGTCGTTCCATCATGGACCATCTCCTTCCGCGGCCGGCTCATCCGCCCGGAGCAGCGGCGCGAGCCGGTCGTGCAGATTCCTGCGGGCGCGCACGAGCAGCGACCGCACGGCCTCGAGCGTCAGCCCCATGGCCTCCGCGACCTCCTGGTACGAGAGCCCCTCGAAGCGGTGGAGCAGCAGGGCTCTGCGCTGGTTCTCCGAAAGCTCGGCCACGGCGCGGCGCAGGAGCTCGGCGCGCTCGGCGGCCAGCACGCCTTCCGCCGGCGACGGCGTGCGCCGCTCGGGAGCGCCGGCCAGCGCGTCGCGGTCGTCGGCGCCGGCGGCCGGGCGCATCACCCGCCGCTCGCGCCGCTGGGACCTGATCGCGTTCAGGCACAGGCGCGAGGTGATCGTGAAGAGCCAGGTGTGGAACTTCGCGTCGGGACGCCACCGGGCGCGCGCCTTGTAGACGCGCAGGAACGTCTCCTGGGCGATATCCTCGGCCTTGCGCTCGTCGCCGAGGTACCGAAACGCGAAGTTGCGCACCGCTCGCTCGTAGCTCACGACGATCTCCTCGAACGCGCGCATGTCCCCGCGCGCGAGGCGGAGCATCATCTCGCGTCCATGCTCCGTATCGGGCATCATGAGGTACTACACCGGCGGGGCCGCGAAGTGGCGCGGCCCGGGGGCGAGGGGCGGGGCGCGGGCGGTGCAACGTCAGGCGTCGGCGCGGGTTGCGGCGGGGCCCGCCGGGCGGGGCCGGCCGGCCGGAGGGCCGTCCCGTCCGCAGGCGGCTCGGCGCTTGCGGCGGGGGATGCGAAGGCGTACCCTATTGGGCGTTCCTGCTGCGCTGCGCGCATGGTCCTGTGGCACATGTGGGCGGCTCGATCACGGGGCCGCGGGGCCGGGCGCCGGCGACGCGCCGGGCCACGCCCTATCGTAGTTGAAGGCGGGAGCAACGCAAGTGCGCGGCGAACGCGGGGCGGCGCGCCGCCCCGCCCGGAGCCGCGCGGGTGGCAACGAATGAATTTCTGGCGAAACGTGCTTGTCGTCTGCGCGACTCTCGCGCTCGTGACGCTCGGGGTGTGGTACCTCTTCGGCCTGCCCGGCCAGGTCGAGGCGCGCCTGCGCGGCTTTCTCGGGCACGACGCGACGCGCGGCTGGGACTTCCGCGGGCTCAGGCAGGCGAGCCTGGAGGAGTTCACGGCGCGGAGCATCGTGATTCACGCCGACCCCGTGCACGAGGCGCGCGAGCTGGCCGTGCTGAGCGAGGTCAAGGTGACCAGCGATGGGCCGTTCGTCCCGACGGTCGCCGGCCAGCGCTTGGGCGTCGCGTTCCAGGTGGGGGAGCTGACGCCCGAGCTGAGCAAGGGCGTGTGGAACTTCGCCGGCGCGGGGGCGCCCCTTCGCGCGCTGTGGGAACGCGGCGTGCTGCGGGAGGTCCTGTGCACGAACGCGCTCCACGTGGCGATCAAGGAGCGCGACCGCGGAAAGACCTGGCGGGTGTCGCTCGCGAACGTGCGGCTGGACGGCGGCGCGGGGGCGCTGTCGGCGCAGCTCGCGCCGTACGAGGCGACCGTCGCGCCCGGGCAGCCGGCGCTGGGCTGGGACCGCGGATCGGTCGAGGGCCGCGTGACCGCCGCTCCGCCGGGATTCGCGCTGGTCGTGCGCGCCGAGAATTTCACCGGCATCGCGGCCCTGGCCGACCTCTTCTTCGGCCGCACCCAGGAGCTGGCGATCGACGGCGTGGGGGACCTCGCGCTCGAGGGCCGGTCCGCCGCCGAGGGGCCGGCGTGGAGCGCCCGCCTGGACGCGAGCGAGCTTGCGCTCGGCTTCGCGTCATCGGGAATCCAGCTCAAGGACCTGGCCGGGCGCGTGGCGATCGAGCCCGGGAGCATCGCGTGGGACGGCCTCGCCGGCACCATGGCGGGCTTCGACGCGCGCACGAGCGGGCGGCTCTCGCTTGCGGCCGAGCAGCCGTCGTCGGCGCGGATCGAGCTCCAGTCGGTGGCGGTATCGAGCGCATGGCCGCGCCTCGTCGCCTGGGAGGGGCTCAAGCGGCTGTGTGCGCGGGCGGCGCCGGGCGGCGTCGCCGTGGGGACGGTGCTCGTCGAGCATCCCCTGGTGCCGGGGCACCAGACGATCGTGGCGGATTTCGGCGCCAAGGAGATCGCGTTCGGGAGCGCGGCGCGGGCCCAGGCCGTGAAGGTGCACGCCAAGCTCGCGGGCAACGCGGTCGAGGACGCCGAGCTGCGGTGGGAGCAGCTCGATCTCCTGGGCCGGCGCCACGGCGCGGGCGTGTTCGCGGTGAAGAAGGAGGACAAGGGCTGGGCCGTGCGGGAGTTCAGCGTCGCCGCGGGGCGAGGCACGGTCACGGGCACGGGCGCGCTCAGCGACGCCGAGAAGCCGGTCTTCACGCTCAAGGTGCGCCTCCCCGGCGCGCAGATCGCGGACCTCCTGGGCATGCTGAAGTTCGATGCGGGCCTGACGGGCACTGCGGAGGGGACGCTCGATCTCAGGTTCGACGAGGACGGCATGATCGCGCGCGCGAGCGTGCTCAAGCTCGCCGGCGTCGATCTCGGCCCGTGCCTACGGAAGCTGATCGAGACGCTGTCCCAGGGCGCGACGCCCGAGTTCGAGGCGGGCGCCGCGGCGCTGACCTTCGAGAACGGCTGCCTGACGCTGGGCCCGGAATGCGCCGTGCTCCTCAAGGGCGACAAGGCGCTGGTTCTGCGGGGGCGGCTCTACGCGGACGGCCGGGCATCGGTGAAGGCGATGTACCTGGACCGCGGCGCGCTCGGCGAGCAGGCGCTGCTCGGCGGCGACGTGCGCGCCTGGCCGCTCGCGCCCGAGCAGAAGGAGGCCGCGGCGTGCGCCGCGCTCGAAGGGCCGGCGCGCGAGGGCGAGGTGACGAGCATGCCGATCGAGGACTTCCTGCGGGCGCTCGGGGACGCGCCGTAAAGCCGCCGCGCGAAACAAACGGGAGAATGCCACGAAGGGTCTGCGCCGTATCCCGAGTGCGGGCGGGTTTGCCGCCGATTCCTGGTGGCTCGTGTCCTGGTGGCATCGTCCTTCCGTCCTCCCCNNCGTCCTTCCGTCCTCCCCGGACGCGGGGGGCAGCGGCGCGAGGGAAGACGAGAGAGCCACGAAGACACGAAGGCACGAAGAGACTTCGGTGCATACCGAGCGCGCGGTGATTCACCGCGGATGCTCGGTGTCTTTGTGCCTTCGTGGCATCGTCCTTCCGTCCTCCCCGGATGCAGGGGGCGGCGGCCGTGCGCCGTTTCCTCTTCGGCTCAGTCGATCGGCCTGGCCGCCTCGGCCGCGAAGAGGCTGTCGGGGATGTCGGCGGACGTCTTCACGGTCTTGAGCTTCGCGGTCGAGAGCCGCCGGCCTTCCTGGCAGATCTCCATCGTGCGCGGGAAGACGAGGCCGCCCGCGTTCTCGAACGGCGCGAAGTCGCCCAGCCACTGCGCCCACGGGATCACCTTGCCGGTCTGAGGGTGCGGGCCGCGGTAGGCCGCGTAGACCGGCTGGCTGCTCGCAGGGTCGATGCCGACCGTGGTCGTGTCCTTGTCCGGATGCGTGAACTCCAGGAGCGCCAGCTCGCGCTCCTCGGCGCCCTCGCTCGGCGCGATCTTCTGCGTGCCCAGGCTCTTCACCTTGAACGGCTTCTCGCGGCAGTCCCACCAGATGTCGTAGCGCTTGCGCTCGGCGTGGAAGGCCTTCGTGAGGGTCTCGCCCGGGTCGCGCTTCTCTCCGTTGACGAGCAGGAACAGCTCCTTGCCGTCGAAGATGACCGTGAGGGGCGCGCCGGGAAGGCTGCCCATGCGCTGCTCGATGCGCTGCTTCTCGCCCTTGACCCACATGCAGGTCTCGACCGTGAGGCCGGCGATCTGCACCTGCTGCTCCATGTAGAGCTGCCGGCGCTTGGCGAGGCCTTCCTCGCCGCCCATGGCCTTGACCACCTTGGCGACGAGGGCGAGCGCCTCGGGGTCGCCCGTGAGCGTCGCGCCCGGCCGCGGCACGGGGGCCGCCGCCCACGCTCCCGCACACCCCGAAAGAACCGCGCACAGAACGAATCGTCGCATGGGTCACTCCTCGATCGTCTTCAACGCCGCGGTCGCCTCGCGCTTCGCATCGAACATGTCGTTGCCTTCCGAAAGCACGCGGCGGAGCAGCGCGCGGGCGCGCGCCTTGTCCCCGAGCGCGATGCGGCAGGAGGCCTCCCTGAGCCAGCCCCACGTGGGCAGCCAGTCAGTGCCGCCGAGCGTGGCGGCCTTGGCGTGGCACTCCGCGGCGCGCGCATGCCGCTCGGCCTGCTCCTCGAGCCTTCCGAGCCCGTACCACGCCTCGCCGTCCTCGGGGATGCGCGCGAGCAGCTCCCCGTAGGCCGCGCGAGCCTCGGCAATCAGGCCCTTCCGCCGCAGGTCGGCCGCGCGGGCGAGCATGCTCGTCCGCCGGACGCCGTGCAGAAACGTGCCGCGCGGATCGACCGTGCAGGCGATGCGCCCCGCTCCCGGCCGCACGATCGAGAGCGTGCGCGTCTCGCCCGGCGCGATCAGAAGGGAATGCTCCTCGGAACGGCTCCCCGCCCGGATGCCGATCGGCGCCAGGCCGAACCCGTCGCCGCGGTTTCTCACCGTGCACTCGCACTTCCCGGGCGTGGGCGCTTCCGTCGCCGCGATCTCGACCCACGGCAGCGCGGTCGAGTCCAGGTACTGGGCGAAGAAGCGGTCCAGAAGCGCGCGATGGCCGTCGAAGCAGGCCAGATGCGGCCAGGCCTCCTCGCGCACAAGGCGCCTGAAGTCATCGAGCGTGGCGAAGCCGCCCGCATGGCGCGCCAGGTACGTCCCGAGGAGCCGCCAGAGCCGCTCCTCGCCGAGGAGCCGCGCGAGCTCGTTGAAGACGAGCGCGCCCTTGCTGTACACCTCGCCCGAGAGGACGTTCTGCATGGGCCTGACCTGGACGATCGGCGAGTCGGGCGTGTCGCTGCCCATGAGCCTGGCGAGTGCGTGCGAGAAGAGCGCGTCCTCGGCGTTCGCGGCGACGCCGGCCGCGGTCTTGATGCCGGCGTAGGTGGCCAGGCCCTCCGACAGGAACTCGTTGCCGCCCGGGCCGCTGGCCGTGACGAGGTTGCCGAAGTACGTGTGGGCGAGCTCGTGGCACACCGTCGATGCGACCGCAGGGTCCCGCCAGGAATGCTGGAATCCGGGGGGCACGATGATCAGGCCGGGGAACCCGCGCGCGAGCCCTCCCGCCTCGCAGAGCGCGACCGCCAGGTGCGCGGGCGGGGGCCGGCCGAGGAGGCGCGCCTGGAGCGCGGCGCTCTGCGCGATGAAGTCCGTGAACCCGGACGCCTCCTCCGCGCGCGCGTTCCCCATGACGAAGAGGTCGAGCGGCACCGGGCCGCCGGCGATGCGCGCGCGCGCGAACTTCCCGGCGAGAAACGGTATCAGGAACGGGGCGGGCGCCGGACACCGGTACGTGTACACCGCGCGGTCGCCCTCGGCAGCGACCGACGCGAGCTCGCCGGCCGTGATGAACACGAATCCGGCCGGGACCGAGGCCGCGAGCGTGAAGGGCGGCTTCTGCCCCGCGCGCACGAAGGTGTTCTCGTCGATGAACGGGGTGATGGTGGGGTACCAGCACTCGAAGAAGTACATCTTGTCGGGTCCGACCGCCATGTTCATGGCGGCGAGGCCGGTCGCCGCCGCGCTCGGCGAGAGCGTGTACGCGAACGTCACGGTCTCGCGGCGCCCGGGGGGCAGCGGCGCCGGGAATGAAACCACGACCGACGAGAAGAAGGGCACGAGCGACGGCACGCGCTTCCACGCGAGCGGGCCGCCCGGCGAGGACACGCCCGTGACCTCGGCCACATCGGCGAGATAGGCCGTGAGCTGCGCGCGCGGCTCCGGGCCCCGCGCCTCCACGTCCCAGGCGACCGCCGCCTCGCAGGACCCTTTCTCCGGAAACACGCGTACGTTAAACTCCTGGCTGTGGACCAGGAAGCCGGGGTCGCCGGCCGGCGCGGCGGGAAGGGGGCCGGCGGCCGCGAACGCCGCCGCGGCGCAGTGGAGCAGAAGGAAGAGCCGTGTCAACGACATCATCATCATCCCGTGATCGTCAGTGTAAGGCATCGGTCGCGGCGGTCAAGCTCCTCGGCGCCGGGGCGCTCGTTCTGTGCGGCTGCGCGCGGCCGGCGCTCGTCACGGTCGGGGAGGATGTCGCGCCCGACCGGGCGCTGGTGCTCTTCGCCGTGCGCACGACGAGCGGCACGGCGCCCGTCCACATCACGATCGGACGGGAGGGGGCGTTTCTCTCCGAACTCAAGGAGCGGGGCTTCGTCGTCGGCGCCGGCGGCTCGGCCGGCCTGGAGGCCGGCGCGCTGCACGCCTTCGCCGTGCCGGAGGGCGGCGTGCGCGTGGCGGTGACGCGGATCGGCGACTTCTGGGAGTTCGCGGGCGGCCGGATCGAGCACGTCCTGGCCGCCGAGGCGCGCCGCGCGTACTACCTCGGGACGCTGGAACTGGAGTTCGCCGAGGATGCCGATGCGACCAGCATGGTGTTCTACGACGACGCGCCGCCGAGCGCCGGCGCGCAGCCGCTCGGGGTCGACACGCGGCCGCCGCCGAGCCGCACGCTCGCGTGCGGGGTGAAGGTTGTGGATGAGGAGCCGGGCGCGCGCGCCGTCGTGCGCGAGCGCTTCGCCGCCTTCGAGCCGGCGCTCGCCAACCGCGCGGCGGACTGGCGCCGCGTCCTGGCGAGCGGGCTCAGGATCGACAAGACCACGACCCCGGTGGCCGTGGAGCGCCGGCCGTGAGCCGCGGGCGGGCGCCCGCGTGCCGGCCGGACGGAACGAAAAGGCCGCGGCGTGTTGCGCGCCGCGGCCTTCGGGATTCTGGTGGACCCAAGGGGGATCGAACCCCTAACCTCAGCATTGCGAACGCTGCGCTCTCCCAGTTGAGCTATGGGCCCGCACGTCATCGCGTCGGATGCCCTTCCCGCCTCGGGTCAGGCAAAAGACCACCTAATGCTACAGACTGCGAGGGCGGTTGTCAATTTCACCGCGCCGGAAAAAAAGGCCGCGGCCGGCCGGGGAGAGGCGGGCGGCGGCGGCTCCGCCGGGTGCGCCCGCGGATCGGGGCGCTACGGCTGCTCCGGCTTCTCCAGTTCCGATAACCGCTTCTCGATGTCCTTCAGGCGGTCGTGCAGGTCGGGCAGCTTGCGCAGGTGGGCCGTCAGGCGCTTGAACTCCTTGACCGGGATGGCGGGCGCGCCGAGCACCTCCTCGCCGTCCGGAATGCTCTTGGTGACGCCGGACTGGGCGCCCACGCGCACGAAATCGCCGAGCTTGATGTGGCCGCACACGCCGACCTGGCCGGCCAGGACCACGTGGCGCCCGAGCACCGTGGAGCCGGAGACGCCCACCTGGGCCACGATGATCGAGTCCTCGCCCACATCGCAGTTGTGCGCGATCATGACGAGGTTGTCGATCTTCGAGCCCCGGCGGATGCGCGTCGTGCCCAGCGCGGCGCGGTCGATCGTCGTGTTGGCGCCGATCTCGACATCGTCCTCGATGACCACGTTGCCGATCTGCGGGATCTTGACGTACTTCTCGCCGGCCGGGGCGAAGCCGAAGCCGTCGCCGCCGATGACGGCGCCGCCGTGCACGGTGACGCGGTCGCCGATGACGCACTCGTGGTAGATCGTCACGTTGGGGTGGATCGTGCAATCGGCGCCGATGCGCGTGCGCGGCCCGATCGAGGCGCCGGGCCAGAGCTGCGTCCGCGCGCCGATCGACGCGCCGGCCGCCACGAAGGCGCCGGGGCCGATGCGCACGCCCTCGCCGAGCGCGGCGTCCGCGGCGACGAAGGCCTGCGGGGAGACGCCCTCGAAGGGGCAGGGCGACGCCGCCGCCAGCGACTGCAGCACGCGCGCGAAGGCCGCGTACGGCGCGGCGACCTTGACGACCGTCTTGCCGCCGGGGTCGACGGCCGGGCCGACGATCACGGCGCCGGCGCGCGTGCTCTCGAACTGCGGCAGGTACTTCTCGTTGTCGAGGAAGGAAAGATCCGAGGGGCCCGCATCCGCGAGCGGCTTCAGCCCTCGGACGACGAGGGTGCGGTCCCCGACGAGCTCGCCGCCGATGAGCGCGGCGATCTCGGTGATCGGGACGGCAATGTCCGGCATGCTACCTCCTTGCGCGCGCCCACAGAGGAGCGGCGGTCATGAGCGTTCTGCGACGGGTGCGCATCATCCTTTCTTGGCCTCGGCGGCCCAGAAGCCGAGGCAGGTCGCCTCGACGAGGTCCTTCTTGGGGTGGTCCGTGCGGATTCGCACCTTGCCGAAGAACCGACTGGCGCGGTCCGCGATCGCGATCTTCGCGGTGACCGTGTGCTCGGTGCCCGCATCGTTGCTGCGCACGGTGAAGGCCAGGAACGGCACCGGCGTGCAGGCGATGTCGAGCAGGCGGAACGGCGTGCCGTCCGCCGACGTGAGGACGATCGAGCTCTGCGCCGTCTCGGGGTCGTCGATGCGGCCGAACTGGAAGTACGCGGGCTCGACAACGATGCCGACGAAGACCTGGCCGTACACCCGGAACTCCCACGGCAGGCCGTTGAGGTCGGCGAGAATGTTCCCGTTGAAGAGGCCCTCGGCCGCGGGCGGGGCGATCGTGACGGCCAGCGTGTAGCCGGCGACGATTCCGTCCTTCTTGATCGGGACGGCCGCGATGCGCATGGCCTTGTCGCTGCACCGCAGGTTCTCGAGCGCCAGATTGCGCGCGGACTTCGCGCGCCACATGAGCGTGAACTCCTGCGTCACGGGCGGCCCCTCGGCGACCGCCGTGAACTGGGGAAGCACCCAGGGCTCGGCCTTCACCTCGTCGTGGATCCTGGCCAGGATCGGGATCTTCACGACCGGGCTCCGGGGGTCGCTGGTGTGGAACTCGAGGTACTTCTGGAGGTACCCCATGACCGTGCCCGTGCTCAGGACGACGGCGATCTCGGCGGACTCGTTCGGGCCGAGCGCCTGCGTGTCGATCTTGACGGCGGTGCAACTGCAGCTCGATCTGAGCTTCTCGATCCTGAGCTGCCCGCCGCCGGTGTTCGTGACGGCGACGGTCTTCGTCAACTCCTGCCGGTGGCCGCACTTGCCCCAGTCCAGCACCGGCGTCGAGAGCTCCGCCCGGGGCGGCGCCTCGGCCGCGAGAGCGAGGCTCGCGGCGGCGAGCGCCGCCGCAAGGGCCGCGGCGCCGCGCCGGCGGCCGCGGAGGCCGGCGCCGTGCGCCGGGCATCGTCCGGAAATGCGGGCTGCACCCGCCGTCAAAGGTACGCGTGCGACTATCCGCGGCATCGAGGGTTCCAGTACAGCATCCGCGCCCGAGGCCCCGCGCCCCGGCCGGGGCGCGGCCCGCGCTCCGGGCGCCGGCGGCGCGAGCCGGCCGGGCTGCGCCGCAATCAATGGAATCATATCACGTTAAAGGCGCCCGCCGCCACGCCGGCCGCGGCGGGGCGCAGGCCGGGCATCCCGGAGGGACGCGCGCTCAGGCGCGCGATTCCTCGGCTTTGGCGATCTCGCGCTTGACGACTCTCGGGATCAGGTCGGTCTTGAGGTAGACGTCGATGGCCCGGAACTTGGATTCGAGGAGCTCCTTCATCTGCTCGGAGGCCAGGAACTTGCGCATCTCGGCCTGGATGGCGTGGGCGAGTTCCTTGCCGAGGTGCTCCTTGAGGTACGATTCGACCGCGCCCGCGATGCTCACGCCCTCGGCGCCGGCAGTGCCGACGACGACGGCGCCGGCGCGGCTGTCGAGCGACTGCTCGACGACGCGGGCGACGACCTTCTTGAGGTCGAGGCTGCCGCCGAAGATCGCCTGCTTGAAGATCTCCCTGCCCTTGTCCTTGAGCATGGCGTTGAAGAGCGCCTGCACATGCTCGCCGGCCAGCATCTCGGGGAGGCACGAGGTGATCCGCGCCTTGATCCTGGCGTCGAGCTCCGCCGGCGCGGCCCCGCCCGAAGGCGCGGCGTCCCTGACGGCGCGCACGAAACGCTCGGACGCCAGGAACTGTCCGAGGGCCGCCTCGACCGCGGTGAGGCAGACCTCCTGGATCTGGCCGCGGAGCTGCCTGAGCTCGTCCCGCACGACCTCGTGGGCGATGTGCTTCACGGTCTCGATCGCCGAATGCGTCGGATTATCGGTCATTCCTATCCTCCTCGCCGGCCGGGGCCCGCGCCTACCATTTCTCCATTGCCTTGACGATGTCGCGGATCTGCTGGGTGTCGCTCAGCATCTGGGCCCAGTAGCCGAGCGCATCGTGGATCTCCTCCAGCAGCGTGTCGCGCCGCCGCGGCACGAAGACGATGTCCTTGTGGCGGATGGGCACGTTCTGCGAGACGTCGCCGCCGAAGAGCAGCCGCTCGACATTGCACACGATGATCGCCGTGTCGGTCGCGCCGGTCGCCTCGTCGGTCACGTACTCGCGGATGACGGCCACTTCCCGCAGCTCGGGCTTGGCCCCGAGGTTCGTGTGGGCGGCGTAGCCGTTGCCGTAGCCGAACAGCGCCTCGAGCAGGTTCTCGTCGCCCTGCAGGTCGACGGTCTTGCCGAGGACGCCGTAGTCGGCGACGATCACGGTCGCGCGGCCGCCGATGCTCCAGCGGTTGTCCCTGCCGAGAAACGCGGCCGGACGGTCCGTGTTGACGTTCACCTGGACCTTGTCCTTGAAGAACGGCTCGTAGCGCGTCGAGAGCTCGCGGCGCAGCTCGTTGATGCGCTTGCCGGCGGCGTACACCGTGCCGACGAGCGGCAAGTCGACGGTGCCGTCGGGGCTCACGTACACGGAACGCGTGATGCCCTCCCCGACGACCTCGACGGCCAGCGGGACGCCGATCGCGATGCGGTAGTTGCGCTGCCCGTAGGCCGGGTCCTCGCGGAGCTGCTTGTACTGCTCCATCCACTGCTCCGCGGGAATGAGCGTGGCGCGGCGGAAGGACTCGGGCTGGTCCGACAGCCGGCCCCTGACCCACTGGGGCTCCGTGCCGTAGGTGTAGCACGAGGAGAGGGCGCTCACCGCCAGCACCGTGCCCGCGGCGGCAAGGAACTGCCGAAGCCTGTGCATGAGTACCTCCCCTGAACAACACGAACGCCGCAGCGTCGAAGCGGCATCGCAACCGCCTCCGTTGAACAGTATCGGTACCTGGGGGGCGGGACTTGAGGAGGGGAAGGGGGCCTACTCGGCCTCCTCCTCCAGCCGGTACTTGCGCAGGAGCCGGTGCAGGGTCTCCCGGCTGATCCCGCAGTGCTGGGCCGCGCGCGACACGACGCCCCCGTGCTCGGCCAGGGCCCGCAAGAGGAACCACCTGGTGAATTCCTCCTTCGCCTGCTTGAGGTTGGCGTGTTCCCGGGCGATGGCGGCGGGCGGCGCGGCCTGGTCGGCCTCGAACACCACGTCCTGCGACCCGATGGTGCCGCCGTGCGCCAGCAGATGGGTGCGCTCCAGGAAGTGCTGCAGCTCCCTGACGTTGCCCGGCCAGTGGTAGGCGAGCAGCCTGCGGAGCGCCTCCTGGCTGAGCTGCCTGGGCGGCTCGCCCTGGGCCTCGGCGATCTTCTTCAGGAAATGCTCGACGAGCAGCGGGATGTCCTCGCGCCGGTCGCGGAGCGGCGGCACGGAAATGCGGATGACGTTGAGCCGCCAGAACAGGTCCTCGCGGAAGCGCCCCGCCGCGACCAGGCTGCTCAGCTTGTGGTTGGTGGCCGTGATGACGCGCACATCGACGGTGATGACGTCCTTGCCGCCGACGCGCCGGATCTCGCCCGCCTCGAGCACCCGGAGCAGCTTCTTCTGCATGTCCAGGTCCATGTCGCCGACCTCGTCGAGGAAGAGCGTGCCGCGGTCGGCGATCTCGAAGAGCCCCTGCTTGTCCTTGACCGCGCCGGTGAAGGCCCCGCGCTCGTGGCCGAAGAGCTCGCTCTCCAGCAGCGTCGGCGTGAGCGCGCCGCAGTTCTCCGAGATGATCGGCTGCGTCCGGCGCGCGCTGTTGAAGTGGATGGCGTTGGCGATGAGCTCCTTGCCCGTGCCGCTCTCGCCCTCGATGAGCACCGGCAGATCGGTCGTCGCCACGCGCTGGATCACGTGGAAGACCTCCTGCATCGCCTTGCTCTTCCCGATGATGTTGCTGAAGCGGAAGCGGTCCTCCAGCATCGTGTGCGCCTGCTTCAGGGCGACGCTCTTCTCCCTGAGCTTGTCCGCGAGGCGGCGGTTGAGGGCCGCGATCCGCACGTTGGATTCCTCCAGGGCCCGGCGCGTGCGGCTGTTGTCCTCCAGCAGCCGTGCGTTCTCCAGCGCGATCGCCGCCTGGTTGCAGAGCGTGACCAGCGTGGCGAGATCCTCGTCCCTGAACGCGTTCTTCATGCTCCGGTTGTCCAGGTACAGCGTGCCGATGGTCTTCTCGCGGCCGGGGAGCGGCAGGCACGCGATCGACATGAGCTTGAGGTCGCGCACGCTCTTGAAGCGCGCGAGGCGGGCGTCGCCGACGGCGTCGTTGGTCACGAGCGGCCGTCCCGTCGTCAGCACCTCGCGGGCGATCGACTGGCTGATCTCCTGCGCGGGATCGCTCAGGTCCTCCCCGAGCAGGTTGCGCGCGACCTGGAACTTCTGGTCCTTGCCGGCGCCGACGATCAGGAAGCCGCGCTCGGCGTTGGCGAGCTCGAGCGCCGCGTCGATGATCCGCGTCAGGACCTTGTCGACCACGAGCTCGCTGTTGATGGCCTGCGTGATCTCCTGGAGCCGCTCGAGGTTGCGCAGGCGCTCCCGGAGGTGGGCGGGCTCGGCATCGGCCGCCGGCGCGGCCGCCGGCGCGGTCGCGGCCGCGGCCGCGTGCCGTTCGGCTTCCAGGCGCACGCGCCGCGCGAGCGGACTCTGGACGAACGAGCTCTGGAAGCGCAGCGGCAGGCCGTCTTCGAGCTGCCGCAGGATTTCCTCGGCGCGCGCGACGTGCTCGCGCCCGGCCTCGACCGCGTTGCGCGCTCTGCAGAGCTCCGCGAACTCCAGGTGCAGGCGCGCCAGGAGCGGCCGCAGGGAGATCTCCTGGGCCTCGGCGATCGCGCGCGCGAGCAGCCGCTCGGCCGTGTCGTGCGCGAGCGGCTGGTCGGCGAGGGTGCTCCGGGCGCGGAGGAGGAAGTAGGCGGGGGAGAGATCGCGCGCGTCGATCTCGCTGATGAGCGAGTAGGCGCGCTCGAGCGCGTCCTCGCTCTTGGAGCGGTTGGCGAGCGCGAGCAGGACCTGGGCGCGCAGAAGGAGGATCTCGGCGAGGGACTTCTTGCTGGGCTCGTCCTTGAGCATCTGCTCGGCGTCGCGGAGCAGGTCCTCGGCCGCGTACAGGTCGCCTTGCGCGTCCTTCAGCAGCGCGCGGATGAAGCGCGCCTCCGCGCGGTGCGCGGCGAGCGCGTGGTGGTCGGCCAGGCTCTCTCCCTGGTCGAGGCTCTCGGCGGCGCCGTCCAGAAGCCCGAGCTCGATGTACAGGCGGGCGGTCGTGAGGAGCAGGGGCACCTTGCCGATGCGGTCGCCGAGGGCCTGAAAGCGCGTCATGCTCTGGCGCAGCCTGATGAGGCTCTGGCCGTAGCGCCCCTGGAGGAAGTCGATCTGGCCGAGAAGGTGCAGCGCGTGGGCCAGGCCGAGCTTGTCGGAGACCTCGACCCGGAGGTCGTGGCTCTTCTGCGCGAAGGACCGGGCGTGGTCCAGGTCGCCGAGGTGCCGGTAGATCCACCCCAGGCGGAAGTAGGACAGCGCGATGCCGAAGGGGTCGCGCTGCTTCTTGCGCAGCTCCAGCGCCTTGAAGCTCTGCGTGAGCGCGTCGCGATAGCGCCCGTGCGCGTCGAGCACCGACGCGAGGTTGTTGAGCACCGCCGCCTGGCCCTCGTCGTCGCCGAGCTCGGACAGGATGGCCAGCGCGTCCTGGAAGTGGCGCACGGCCTCGGCGAGATTGCCGGTGCTGCGGTCGACCAGGCCGAGGTTGTTGAGGGCGTCGGCGCGCGGCCGCTCCTCGCCCAGGTCCTCCCACAGCATGTGGGAGGTCTCGAGGTGCTCGCGCGCGTCGTCGTGCTCGCCGCGCCGGTAGTGGGTGACGCCGATCTTCTGCGCCGCGAGCGCCTCCCTGAGCGGGTCGTTGTGCTCCTCGGCGAGGGCGAGCGCGTGGCGGAAGGTGCCGAGCGCCTGCCCGAAGTCCCCGCGGCCGACGAGCGTATCGCCGGCCGCGATCTGGTCGCGGCAGGCCCGCACGGCATCCTGCGCCTCGAGGAAGCCCTGGGATGCCTTCTGGAAGCACGCCAGTGCGTGGGGCCAGTTCTTGCGCGCGAGATGGGCGCGACCGAGGAGGTGCCAGGCCTGGGCCGCGAGGTCCGGCGGCGCCGCGGGCGCATCGGCGGTCTCGGCGAGGAGCGCCTCGGCGCGCTCGTGCTGGCCGTGCGCGATGTGGAGCTCGGCGAGGGCGAGCCGGATCCGCCGGCGCGCCGCGGGA
Organism: Planctomycetes bacterium UBA4800; assembly: GCA_002402755.1. Lineage (GTDB taxonomy): Bacteria > Planctomycetota > UBA8108 > UBA8890 > UBA8898 > UBA8898. The sequence goes on along the minus strand of DHGK01000394.1, from coordinate 11,922 downwards.
TCCGCGCCGCGGTCCGGGGCGGCAAGCGCGCCATCGAGCACGGCGAACGCCTCCTGCGTCTGCCCGATGCCGGCCTTGCAGCGCGCGAGCGCGAGGAGTTGCGCGGGGTCGGGGCGCTCGATGCGCCCGAGGATCGACGCGGCCTGTGCCGCGTTGCCCGCGAGGGATTCAATCGCGGCGTGGGCCGCGAGGAACTCGGGCGCGTACGCATCGATCCGGGCCGTTACATCGGCGCACAGCGCCTGCGCGCCTTCCCATGCCAGGAGCCTCTGCGCGATGTCGACGTATCGCAGGGCCGGCCGGATCGCATCGGCGTGCTCGGCCTGCGCGTAGAAGCGGGCCGCCGCCGCCGGCATGCCGTGCGTCTCGAACGTTCCGGCGAGGCCCAGGAGCAGGGCTTCCGCCTCGCCCGCGACGCGGGCGATGCAGACGCCGGCGGCGGGCCGCCATCTGAGCTCGACGCGGTCTTCGCGGAGCGCGAGGATCCGGCTGTTCGCGCAGCACTCGCGCACCGCATCGGGCGCGATGCCGAGCGCCTCGACGACAAGCGGGAGCGGGAGGACCCCGCCGGCGTACCCGACCGAGGCGGCGATGCGCAGCTCGTCGGGGGATGCCGCATCGGCGAGCGCGCGGACGTGGGCTTCCATGCCGGCGGGCAGCGCCTCGATCCGGGCGCGGAGCTGCGCGGGCGGCGTCTGCGCCAGGAGCTCCTTGACGTCGAGCAGGTAGCGCGGGTGCCCGCCGGTCGCCCGGTGGATGGCGGCGACCATGTCGGGCGCGAGCTCTCTGCCGCCGTGCGACTGCCGCAGCAGCTCCTCGGTGGCTTCCAGGTCGAGGAAGTCCATGGGGAGGACGTTCGCGTACTCGGCATCGAAGAGGCGCTGCAGGTGGGGCGCGGGTTTCTGCGACGGCGGCGTCTCCACCGTGGCGACGCAGAGCAGGTCGGCGACGGTGCGGGCGGCGGCGCGGCCCTGGGCGACGCGCCGGGCGCGCACGTGCAGCACGCGCGCGAGGAAGCCGATGCACGCGGCGAGGGCGGGGTCGGCGCGGTCGAGATTCTCGAACATGAGCACGGTCGTGCGGCCGCCGGCCGCGGCGATGAAGAGCTCGGCCGTGCGCGCGAAGAACGTGGTGCGCAGGTCCTCGGCCTCGTGGGCATCGCTCGGCGCGGGCAGCTCGCCGGTGCGGCCGTCGAGCACGAGGAGCGCCTTGCGCGCCCGCGCCCGGACCGCCTGGTCGAGCGGAGCCTGGGCCTCGATCGCCTCCAGCGCCGCGCGGAGCGGCTCGTAGGGGTTGGCCGCCGGGAGGGCGCAATCGCCGCGGAAAACCCTGATGCCCTTGAGCGCCGCGTAGCGCGCGAGCTCGGTGAGCAGCAGTCCCTTGTCGGTGCCGGACTCGCCCTGGAGAAGGACGAGGCGGTACGATGCCTCGCCGTTGCCGAGGTTGTCGATCTCGGTCGTGAGCGCGCGGAGCGAGCTCTGCCTGCCGACCAGCTCGGCCTCCTCGCCGCGGCGGGGGTGCGGCTCCTCTCGGGCGCGGGCGCCCGCGAGGTCCCCGGGCGGGGCGCCGAGGATCGAATCGATGCGCTCGACGACCTCCCGCGCCGACGCGGGGCGCTTGACGGGGTTCTTCTGGAGGAGATCGTCGACGAGCGCGCAGAATGCGTGCGGGAGTTGCGGGGCGAGCTTCTCCAGCGGCGCGGGCGGATGCCACAGGATGCGCTTCATGAGGCCGCGGTCGGTGGACGCCGAGAAGGGGTGCTTGCCCGATGCGACCAGGTACAGCGTCGCGCCCAGGGAATACAGGTCGGCCTTCTCGCTGATGAGCGAATCGCGGAGGACCTCGGGGCTCACGAGCGGAAGGGTGCCGCGCACCTTGACGCCGAGCGGCGTGCTCACGGTCTGCAGGAGATCGAAGTCGATGAGCCTGGCCGAGTAGCTGCAGCCGTCGGGCGCGGGGACGAGGAGGATGTTCTCCGGCTTGATGTCGAGGTGGACGAGGCTCCGGCGGTGGACGTAGTCCAGCGCCTCGCAGACCTGGCGCGCCGTCGTTATGAAGCTGCGGTACGCCGCCGCGTTGAGGAGCGACTCGGGCGGGAACGCGGTCTGGAAGTTGGGGCCGACGATGTACTCGGTGGCCAGGTAGAGGTGCGTGCCGCGGCCGCCGCCGAAGAGGAACTGACTGCTCGCCTCGATGGTGCCCGAGTCCAGAGTCCTGGCGATGTGCGGGTGCGAGAGCGTCTGGATGACCTGGAGGTGCTTCTGGTAGGACTTGAGCGCGTTCTCGTCGGGCGCCAGGAAGACCTTGAGCGCCACCAGGGCGTCCTGAGGGATGTCGCGGACCAGGAAGAGCGCGGTATCCTCGGTCTGCCGGATCTGGCGCACCAGGCGATAGCGTTCATCGAGAACGAGCGGGGCAACCATGCGGCTCCTCTGCGCGCCGTGCTTTCCGGCGCGCTTCATTCCCCGGCAATCGCCGGGGTCGCTGTCCAAGCCCCACGTTGCGCTGAATCAATCACGGTGCGTGACGACTATGTCACGCGGAGCTTCATGTATATGTGACTGCGGTGGCATATGTGACCGCTGCGTCACAGCCATGGTACCACAGGGGACAGGGGGCTGTAAAGACCGCCCCGAGGAGCGTCAATGCGATGGCCGGAGGCTTCTGACCGTCTCCGGGCGCCTATGCCGTGCCCATGAGGTCGTACTTCTGGAGCTTCTGGTAGAGGCTCGTCTTGGGAATGCCGAGCATCTGGGCAATCCGGCTGCGGTTGCCGGAGAAGCGCGCCAGGGCGCGCCGCAGGAACTCGCGCTCGAAGGTCTCGACGGCCTGCTTGAGCGGCAGCAGCTCGAGGTCGGCCATCGCGAAGCTGCGGGCGGTTTGGGCGCGGTTGCGGATCTTCTCGGACAGATCGCGCACCTC
>DHGK01000394.1:0-8981 GCA_002402755.1 Planctomycetes bacterium UBA4800 | reverse complement strand
CTCGAGCGCCTCGGCGGCGACGCGCTTGGGAGCGCCGTGCTTGCGCGCGAGGTCCTCGAGAAAATGCCGCATGAGGAGCGGCACGTCCTCGATGCGCTCCCTGAGCGGCGGCAGATCGATCGTGATGACGTTGAGGCGGTAGTACAGGTCCTCCCTGAAGAGACCCTCCTGGACCTCGAGGGCGAGATCGCGGTTCGTCGCCGAGATGATGCGCACGTCGACCGGGATGAGATCCTTGCCGCCCACGGGCCTGATGACGTTCTCCTGGAGGACGCGGAGGAGCTTCTTCTGCATGTTGAGGCTCATCTCGCCGACCTCGTCCAGGAGCAGCGTGCCGCCGTCGGCCATCTCGAAGAGCCCCTTGCGGTCCGCGTTCGCGCCCGTGAACGCGCCCTTCTTGTAGCCGAAGAGCTCGCTCTCCAGCAGCGTCTCGGTCAGCGCGGCGCAGTTCTCGGGGATGAACGTCTTGCCGGCGCGCGGGCTGCTCTCGTGGATCGCCATGGCGACGAGCTCCTTGCCCGTGCCGCTCTCGCCCATGATCAGCACCGGCGCCGCGGTGTGCGCGATTTTGTCGAGCACGGCGAAGATTGCGTACATGCGCGGGGAGCAGGTCACTATCCGGGAGTAGTCGCCCTTGAACCGGGGGCGGTGCTGGGCGCCGGGCCGCGCGGCGGCCGGGGAAGGAACGGCGGCGCCGGGCGTCTTGATCTGCGCGACGAGCGCCTCGGCCTTCGTGCGCTGATCGCGCTCCTGTCCCAGCTCGCGGCGCACGCGCATGATCCACAGGCAGAGCCGCAGAAGCTCGACGTCGATCGCCCATGCCAGGTCGATGTCGCCGCCTCCCGCGAGCTCGCAGAAGCGGTTCTCCAGGTACAGCCACATGCCGTCCTCGCCCTCGCCCGCGAGGCGGGCGAGCGCGGCGCCCCGCTTGTCGAGCGCCTGGAGCGCCCGCGCGACCTCGGGGGGCAGCCCGGCGGCGCCGGCGCACAGCTCCTCGCCGGCGAACGGGCGCGCGGCGCGGAGCAAGTCGGCGGGAATCCGGCGCGCCGCCTCGACGACCGCATCGCCCTCGATGGTGGCCGACCAGGGGACGCGCAGGTCCTCGCCGTGCGCCTCGATGAGGAGCGCCCGCTCGGCGTTCCTGGTCTGGGCGATCGAGGCCAGGATCGCGGGAATGAGCGTCTGGGGGTCCTCCTCGTTTCTGAGGCGGCGCAGCAGCGCGGGCACGCGGCCCGACAGCCCAGTCCTGGCGATGGCAATGCTCACGTGTGCTCCCCGGAGGGCCCCCTTGCGCGGTGCGAACGCGGCGCCGGCGCCCGCTATTCCGTTTTGGCCCGAAAAGTATACCATCGGCACGCCGCGCTCATCCGGCGAACGCCGCGGCGTTCCGGCTGCGCGCCGGCGCGGAGTCCCCGGGGCCGGTAACCTTCCCCGGGGCGCGATGGCGGGAACGGTGCAATGGCGCTGACGATCGAGGAAATCGGCGTGCTCGCGTCCGAGGCCGAGCGGCTGCTCTCGGGCCGGCGGGTCGGCAAGGTGTACTGCCTTGAGCCGCACCGCGTGTTTCTCTCCTTCCGCGCCGGCGGGAAGGACGTGTTCCTGTTCCTGTCGACCGAGCCCGAGGTCGCGCGATTCCATCTGCTCTGGGAGCGGCCCGTGTTTCCCGAGCGGCCGTCGCCTTTCTGCATGAAGCTCAGGGCCGAGCTCTCGGGGAAGGTCTTCGCGCACGCCCGTCCGATCGAGCGCAACCGCGCGGTGCGGTTCACGTTCAAGGACTCCGAGACGGCGCTCGCGGGCGAGTTCTTCGGCCGGCGCGGGAACGTCGTCCTGCTGGCGCGCGATCGGGTCGTCGAGAGCCTCTGGCCGCTCGGGCTCGGGCGGGCGCGCGGCAAGGCCTACTCGCTGCCGCCCGCGCCGCCGGGCGCGGGCGCGCGGCAGCATCCGCGCTATCTTCCGGATGCCGGCGGGGGGGACTATCCCTTCAGCGCCGCGTTCGCGCGCGTCATGGCCGCGCGCGAGCAGGAGGTCGCGTTCGAGCGCGCGCGGGAGGCGCAGCTCGCGCAGGTGCGCGCCGCGCGCAAGCGCGCGGAACGGTTGTGCGCGCATCTAACCGATGACCTGCGCGAGGTCGCGAAGGCCGATGAGTACCGTCGCATGGGCGAGGCGCTCAAGTGCCGCCTGCACGAGGCGGCGCGCGGGCTGCGGGCGCTCTCGGCGCCCGATCCCGAGCGCGCGGGCGAGACGCTCGTCATAACGCTGGATCCGGCGCGTTCGGCGCGCGAGAACCTCGCGCACCTCTTCAAGAAGTACCGGAAGCTCAGCGATGCGCGCGCGCATGTGGCCGCGCGGTACGAGGAGAGCGCGGCGGCGCTCGAGGCCCTCGCGCGCGACGAGGAGACGCTGGGGCGTCTGGCGTGGAATGCGCCGGGCGCCCGCGAGACGCTCGACGGCATTGCCGGCCGCCGCGGAGCGCCGCGCGCGCGGAGGGCCAAGGGCCCGGCCGCGACGCCGGCCAGGGGACCGCGGCGGTTCACGGTGCGCGGGCACCTGGTCTGGGTGGGCCGCAATGCCGCCGAGAACACGGAGCTGGTGCGCCGGATCGCCCGCGGAAACGACGTCTTCATGCACGTGGCCGGGAAGCCGGGCGCCGTGGTGATCCTGCGGGCGCCGCCCGGCATGGACGCGGCGCCGGAGGCCATCGGCGATGCCGCGCTGCTCGCGGTGTACTACAGCCTCGGCAAGGATGCGGGGGCGCAGGATGTCGACTATACCCGCGTGAAGCACGTGCGGCTGCTGGGCGCGCGGCAGGGCCGGTTCGCGCTCGCGGACCGCCGAACCTTGCGCGCGACTCCGAGTGAAGATAGACTTCAGGCGATTCTCGAGAGCGCCGGCGCGGATCGAGGGAAAGTCCGATAACGGTTTCCGGTCCGCGGCGCGGCGCGCGAGCGCGGGGAGGTGCTGTGCGATGCGCAGGCTGCTGATCGGGCTTGTGTTTCTCTGGGGATGCAGCGAGACGGATCTCCTGACGCAGGACGTCAGACGCCTCGATGAGTACGAGAAGGCGAAGGTCATCACCAGGCTGTGGCAGCGCTGCGAGCAGGGCGTGAACGACGCCCAGGCGGTGACGGGAGCTTCCGTCGCCGGCGCCGCGCAGGCGCCCGACGAGCGCGTCCGCGTGGGCGAGAAGCGCATACGGGTCCTCGAAGAGGCGCTGCCGTACGGCCGGCGGGCGTTCGAGCTGGCGCCGCTGACCTCGATCGCGTGCACGTACTGGTTCGCCCTGTGCTCGAGCTACCTGGGATGGGAGTACGACATCGTCGGCCAGATCGAGATCCAGCAGGGGAAGGACCGGGGGGATGCCGCGCTCGCGAGGCGCGGCGAGGAGCGCCGCGAGAAGGCCAGGGTCGCCCTGACGGAAGGCGTCAAGGCGCTCCTGCACTACGTGCGCGTGTACTACGAGCACTCGCCCAACGTGATGATCTACGAGTGGCTCGAGATCAACTACGAGATGCTGGGCCGCCTGCAGGAGGCGTATCTCGCGGCGCGCGACCTCGTGCGCAGGCTGGAGAGTCTGAAGCGCGGCGGCGCCAACCCCGCCGATGTCGATGCCTGGCTGGAGAAGTACAAGGGCGTCATGCAGAAGCTCGAGCAGAACATGCGCGATGCCATGATCCCCGTTCCGAAGTAGGCCGGGCCCCGGACGCGCGCCGAAAAAAAACGCGCATGCGCGCCCCTCGATCCGAGGAGCGCCATGCGCGCGCCCGCCGAAGCGCCGGCGGAGCAGTCGGCATCTCCCTTTCCTCGCCGCCTCTCGAAAAGGCAACAATCTCAAGTCGTACCACGAACACGGCTCGGCCGTCAAGAGCGAATGCGGCCCCCGGATCATGGCGAGGCGGCCCGCGCGACGACGTGAACCCGCGTACACGAAGGCGCGCGGGGGGCTCGGCGGCGCCTTTTGAATCTTCTCAATCCGGGCTCCGGCAGTAGAATTGATGGTGATAAGGTCTGTGTCCGCGCAGGCGAAGGCAAGGGTCGGAATCCTTGCGGGCGGCCGTCGAGCGGCCGCGAGGTGCGGAGGATGCCTCACGCGGCGTCCGTACGGCATGAGGCCGAGGAGAAGAACGTGGATAGACAACTGGTTGCATGTGCGATTCTGATGGCGCTCCTCGCGCCGCTCGCGGCGGACGGGGGCGTGGAGCAGCTCGTCATCAACGAGGTCATGACGAGCCCGCTTCCTGGAACGAGCGCGGAATCGGGATTCTGGGACACGTTCAACGGCGTCACGCGGTTCGTGACGTCCGACTGGGTCGAGATCTACAATCCGGGGCCCGGGGCCGTTCCGCTGGAGGGGCTCTACCTGACCGACAACTGCAACTACATCCAGAGCTACCGGATCGGCGCGGAAGCGGCCGCGATTCTGGCCCCGAGCGGCCTTCTGCCCGAGGGCGGCTTCGCGCTCATCTGGTGTCCCGGATACTTCCGCGGCGATTACAACTGCACGACGGAGCCCGACGGCCAGTGCGATTACCCGATCCCCGTCGAGATGGCGCCGATCAGGCTCTCGTCCACCGGCGAGTGGATCGGGCTCTACACGAGCGCCGGCGCGCTCATCGACGGCTTTCAGATGCCCGCGCTGCCGAGCGGCCGGACCTACGGCTGCGTTCCGGACGGCAACAAGAGCGTACGCACGTATCTTCAGGCGTCGACCAGCAAGCGCGCCAACGCGGCCGCGGCCGTGATCCCGCCGTCCATCAACGTCCGCTCGTATCGGGCCGTGAAGGTGGCCGGCGACCCCCCGGTCGAGACGCTCTCGTTTCTGGTCGATGCCGGCGACGAGGTGAGGATCAGGGTCAACGTGACGGATCTGGACGATCCCGATCCGAGCGACTCGGACAACAACATCGCGGAGGCGAGGCTGTACTGGAAGCTCACGGCGCCGGGATCGTTCGAGAACGTCTTGACAATGACGCAGGTGATGACCTTCGACCCGGCGGAGAACGATCCGTCCCTCTACGAGGCCCGCATTCCGGGCCAGGCGGGCGGGAAGGTCGTCGCGTTCCACGCCTATGCGCGCGACAATCAGGGCAACGAGTCCAGGGTGTACTGGAGCGACGCCTACAATCCGGACGCGAGCCCGAAGATCTGGTTTCAGTATCCGGTCGGCAGCGTGGGCTTCTCCGGCGTGACGATCCACATCAACGAGGTGCTCGCGGATAACCAGAACGTCCGCGTGGGCGGCGGCGGCGATCCGGCAACGACGGCCGAGATCGGCGGCTACGACTGCGGCGTGGAGGGATGCATCGACGGACGGCGCCAGGCCGACGAATGGGTCGAGCTCTACAACTTCGGCCCCGCCGGCGTCGACCTCGCCACCTGCGACCTGTACATGACGAACAACGAACTCTTTCCGACGCGTTTTCGGCTTGCCGATGCCGTGGGGCACCATCCGAATGTCGCGGGCGGCGTCCTGGGGGCGGGAACACCCATGCTCGTCTGGTGCGACGGCGAGCCCTGGCAGAACGACACGGTCGGCGTGCACGCGGACTTCACGCTCAGCGCAAACGAGGATCAGGTGCTGCTCTTTGCGTACAAGGATGCCGATGCCAACGGCGATCCGGAGGTCTTCATCATGATGGACCTCGTGTCCTGGGGCGGTGCGAAGGCCGCCGGCGGCGACCTCTGGCTGGGAGCGCAGGACGGCGACTGGTCGCTCGGCAGATTCCCGACCGGCGCCCCGGAGGCGAAGTGGGGACGAATGGACCCGACGCCCGGCGCGTCGCCGCATCCCGGCGCGGCGAACACCGGCCTCGTCCCGGCAGTGAAGGTCCTGGGCCACGAGCCCGTGATAGCCACGTCGAGCGATGTTGTCAAGGTCACGGCCCGTGTGTGGGACGACGGCAAGTTGCCCCTGCTCCCCGCGGCCGATCCCTCCGCCACGGGCTGGTACGGCGTCAAGATCGACTTCGGCGATTTCGCGGGCTTCAACGCCACGAAGGTGATGCGGGACGATGGTCTGGAGGGCGACGTGGTTGCCGGCGACGGCATCTACACGGCCGAGCTGACCGATGCCTCGGGCAACAAGCCCGTCGGCAAGGTCAGGTACGCCGTGACTGCCGTCGACCAGGACGGCAACAGGGTCCGTATCCCGCGGCACGGCGCACAGTACGTCTTGTTCTTCGTGGGGGACAAGCCCGCCGGCACGCCGGTGATCACCGAGGTCGTCGCGAGCAACCGCAACTGCCAGTGCGATGCGGCGCTGCCCCCGGGCTGCGATCGCGCGGGGCTTGACAACCGCGGTGATGCCGAGGACTGGGTCGAGATCTACAACCCGACGGCGAGCCCGATCTATCTGGGGGACTACAGTCTCTCGGACCGGCTGGACTGGCTCACGCGCTGGGTATTCCCGGCGGTGACGCTGGGAGCGGGCCAGCGGATCATCGTGTGGTGCGATAACGAACTGGACGAGACGGACGTGAACTCGATCCACGCGGGCTTCGGGCTGGATGCCGGCGGCGACGAGGTGTATCTGGTGGCGAAGGCGTCGACGGACCGGCAGATCGTCGATTTCGTCAGGTTCGGCAGCCAGCGCTCCGACGTGGCCTCGGGCCGCCCCGAGGGCGGCGCCGACTTCGGCGTGCTGGTGCTGGCGACGCCGGGCGAGCCGAACTCGCCCCTTGCGGCGAACATCGCGTCGATCGCCGAGGCGCAGCCTGTTCCCGCCGGCACGACGATCACGGTCAAGGGCCTGGCGCTCGACCGCGCCGTCAAGATCTTCATCGTCGACCCGCTCGTCATGCGCGGCAGCGAGGTCGTCCGCTGGGACTGGGACAATGCCGCCGATACGGCGTTCACGCTGTCCGGCGATGACCTTCGAATCCCGTTGCCGGCCGGTCTTGCCGCCGGCGTGCCGCACCGGCTGTGCGTCCTGAGCGAGTACGACCCCGACCTGGAGTACGGGGGCCTGTGGCGCGATGCGGGACTGGCGTGGACCGACCTCATCTTCACTTCCACGGAGGGCGGCGTCGAGGAACCCGAGTTCAAGCGCGGCGATGCCAATGCCGACGGCAAGCTCGACATCGCCGACGCGATCAAGGTGCTGAGCTACCTCTTCGGCGGCGGCACGACGACGCTCGATTGCCTCGATGCGGGCGATGCGAACGACGACGGGAAGCTCGACATCGCCGACGCGGTCAAGATCCTGGGGCACCTCTTCGCGCAGACGGGGCCGCTGCCGGCGCCGTTCGACGCGTGCGGCCCCGATCCGACCGATGGCGACACGCTCGACTGCACGAAGTACGCTCCCTGCGGCACGGGCGTCTGAGCGGCGGCGCCCGGCGGGGGCTTGCCTCCGCCCGCCGCCCGGAGGTATCATGATGCGGCGTCGTTCCCGCATGCACGCGTGCGCGGACGGCGCGCGCTGTACAAGGAGACTGCGCCGTGGCCGACCCCCGTCAGCCGAGCATTGAACCGGAGCTTCTCGATATTCTCGCCTGCCCGATCGACCTCGGGCGCCTCGAGCTTCGAGACGACCGGCTCGCGTGCACGCGGTGCGGCACCAAGTACCGCATCGAGGAGGGCGGCGTCCCGAACATGCTGCTCGAGGACGCCGAGCTTCCGCCCGGCGTGACGTCGCACACCGAGCTCGACGGCTGGAAGGAACGGATGCGATCGGCGCCGTGAACGAGAAGAGAAGCCTGCCTCCGAACTTCTTCTGGCTGGACGGCGCCGTTGCCGGGAGCGGGCATCCGGGCTGGGCGCCGGTCGTGCTGCGCGAGACGCTTGCCGCCTTGAAGCAGGAAGGCATCGGCACGATCGTCTCCCTCGCGCCGCTCGACGAGAAGGCCGTCGCGGACGCCGGCATCGGGCACCATGCGCTCGATGTGCCCGACATGGGCGTACCCGACGCGAGCGCCCTGGGCGCCGCCATCGACCGCGTCCGGGAGGCGCTGGCGCGCGGCGAGAAGATCCTGGTCCACTGCGGGGCGGGCTACGGCCGCACGGGCACGTTTCTCGCCTGTCTGCTCGTGGGGCGGGGAGTCGCGCCCGAGGACGCCATCCGGATGGTGCGGGAGAAGCGCCCGGGGGCGATCGAGACGCGCGCGCAGGAGGAATTCGTGCGGGCGTGGAGCGCGCGGAAGCCGGCGGCGGTCAAGAAGAAGCGCGGCTGAGACGGGTAACGGTCACCACAGAGAAGACAGAGAACACAGAGAAGGGAACGGGAGACGTTGGATCGGTTCGAATACCTCGCGGTACGCGGTCTCCCTTCTCGTCTCTGCGGCCTCTGAGTCTCTGTGGTTTCTTATCTCTGAAGACAAACCTGTGCAGCCGCGCGCAGCGGGCGAGACGGTGGCGGCCGGCTACGGCTCGTCCTCGTCCGGGCTCGCGTCGGGAACCCCGGGGACGGCGTGCTCGTTGGTATACAGGACGGTGCGCCGGCCGACCGAGCAGGACGCGAGTTCCTTGACCCGGTCCGCGACGCGGTGCTCGAAGTACTTCTGCCCGCAGCGGGGGCACAGGCCGACGGGGACGCCCTTGACGACGATGCGCCTGCCGTTCTGATCGACGGCCTCGGTCACGTATGTGGGGCGGACGGTGCCGCGGTGGCACTCGGGGCAGAGAAAACTCCTCATTGCGACGTTCGCGCCTTTCTATGCGCGCCGTGCGAGAGCGGGTCGATTGCGACCGCGGGTCACGCCGGCGCCATCCCTTGTCCGACTGTCCGTTCCATGGCCGCGCGAAGGCCGGCAGCGCCCTCCGCGCGCAGCAAGAGAGACACCACAGACCGACGGTATTGTAGCTCAGAACCGGCCGAAAAGAAAGCCTTCAACTGCTTGGGGCAAGCGGACTTGCTTCCGAGCGCGCCGCGGTCCGGATGTAGATATTCGGTAACCGTTCACGGTTTTCTCGCCGTGTTCGGGTGCACAACCACGTGTCATCCGACGGGAAAGAAACCACAGAGTCACCGAGAGCACAGAGAAGAA
>DHGK01000322.1 GCA_002402755.1 Planctomycetes bacterium UBA4800 | reverse complement strand
GGTGAGGAAACCGTGAACGGTTACGTTGCGGGTCACGGCCGCATCCCGAACAGGAACCGGAGCGGCTTGCACCGCCGCACGAGCAGCTCGTAGACCGCGACGAACGCCGCGCACGAGCTCGCCGTGACCGCGATGAACTTCACCATGACGCCGGCCTCCCAGCGCACGACGTGATACCCGATGACGATGATCACGGTCTGGTGGAGGATGTAGAAGGGAAGGCTCGATGTCGCGGCATAGGAGTGCCATGGCCCGGCTCGGTCGAGCAGGACGCGAGCGAACCCGACGATCGCGAGGACCCAGGACCAGGTGTTGAAGCCCGTGAAGGCGAGATACGTGATGCAACCCGCATTGTAACCCCAGCGGGGGCCTGCGCCGGAGAGTTCCACCGTCGCGACGACGAGGATGCCGAGGAGCCCGATGCCGAGAAAGACCCATCGACTCCCCGCGATGCGGTCCACGGCGCCCTGCGCCGCGAAGACGGCGTACCCGTACGCGAACATCGTCAGGTAGAAGCAGAAGTTCGCCCAGTCGTCGACGAGATTCTGCTCGCCCGGCCAGCGGACGCGCAGGCAGGCCTGGACGGCCATCAGGGGAACGGCGAGAAGGAGCAGGCTCGGGCCGCTGCGGAGGCGCGAGATCGCGCGCGCGACACGGCCGCCGCCGCCTCGAGCCCGGAGGAAGAACGGCAGGAGAAGCAGGGAGAAGACGAAGAGGTAGGCGAGGAACCACAGGTGGTTCCAGGTGAAGTTGCCGGCGGGATAGACCCCCTCGAAGAAATGCGGGTAGAAATCGACAAACGATCCCCGGAATCGGCCTTGCTGGAGCCGCTCCAGGTAGGTCTGCGGCGGGACGATGACCAGCATTCCGAAGGCGAGCGGGACGAGCAGCCTGCGCACGCGCTCCGTGATGTACTCGCGCGCGGTTCTGTGTCCGAGGGCGAACCACGTTCCGGCGCCGGCGATGAAGAAGAGCAGCGGCATGTGCCAGATGCCGAGGAAGCGGTTGAACACCTCGAGGGCAACGCTCGTCTCGGCGTTCTTCAGGTGGTACGGCCACGGAACGAAGATCATGGCGCTGTGAAACGGAACGAGCAGAAGGACCGCGATGACCCTCAGCCAGTCGACGTAATACGCGCGCTGCCGCGGGACGTGATCAGCGGGCTCCGACACGGGATCCCTCCGTTGCTGTTCCCGTTTCATGCTACCAGGCGTCGAAGGCGGTGCCAACGCCGGCGGGAAGGCGATATCGCCGGCACGCCAGCGACAAGCACACGCTGGACGATGGCCTGACCGATATTGCGGATGCGATCAAGATCCTATGCCACCTTTTCGCATCGGCGGGGCCGCTGCCCTTGCCGTTCGGGCTCTGCGGCATCGACCCGGCGGCGGACGGCCCCGAGTGCATCAGTTTCGCCCCCTGCCAGGGGCCGTAGCGGCCGGCGGTGCTCGCACGCTCGGACCTCCCTGTCGTTGCCTCCCGCGCTTCGGCTATAATGTCGGGCAGTACCTGCACAAGGAGAAACGGCCATGTCGACTCGGCGGAGTTTTCTGCGGTCGGCCGGGGCGGGATTCGCGTCGGCCGCGCTGGCGAGCGCGGCGGGCGGGGGAGAGACGGCGCGCGCGCGCCGGATGACGATCGATCTCACCTGCGGAGCCATTGGCGTGAGCGCGAATCAGCGGGAGGCCGTTGCGTTCGCGAAGAAGCACGGGTTCGAGTCGGTGGCGCCGGACGGGTCGTTCCTGGGGGCGCTCTCGGACGCCGAACTGACCGCGCTCCGCGCCGACATGCAGGCCGCGGGCCTTGTCTTTGGCGCCGCGGGGCTTCCCGTCGACTTCCGCGGCGATGAGGCCAAGTTCCGGGCGGATGTCGCGGCGCTGGCGCCGTTCGCGCGCGCGCTTGCCCGCGCCGCGGCGACGCGCGTCGGCACGTGGGTGAGCCCGGGGCACGGCACGCTCACGTACCGCGCGAACTTCGCGCAGCACGCAGCGCGGTTGCGGGAGGTCGCGCGCGTCCTCGGCGGCGAAGGTCTCCGCCTGGGCCTGGAGTACGTGGGGCCGAAGACGTCATGGACGCGGGCGCGCTACCCCTTCATCCACACGATGCTCGAGATGCGCGAGCTCATCGCCGAGATCGGACGCGACAACGTGGGGTTGGTCCTCGATAGCTGGCACTGGTACACGGCGGGCGAGACCGTGGCGGACCTGCTGTCGCTCGCGAACGCCGATGTCGTGGCCGTCGACCTCAACGACGCGCCCGCGGGTATTGCCGTCGAAGCACAGGTCGACTCCAGGCGCGAGCTGCCGGCGGCGACGGGCGTCATCGACATCAAGGCGTTCCTGTCGGCGCTCCTGGAGATCGGCTACGACGGCCCCGTGCGCGCCGAGCCCTTCAACGCGGAGCTGCGGAGGCTCCCGGCCGGCGAGGCGGTGGCGGCGACGGCGCGTGCCATGAAGAAGGCGTTCGAGATGATCTAACTTCCGGGGACAGTCACCGATTTCCGCAGGAAATCGGTGACTGTCCCCGGAAGCGCGGACCGGAAGCGCGGAAGCGGTGTGCACATGGTGTTGTCGATGGCGCTCTTCGTGACGACTCTCGGGGCCGACGCCCTTGGGCCCGGCGACCACACCCGGTCGATCGTCGTCGACGGGCTGACGCGGACCTGTTTTCTCCACGTGCCGCCGGGGTACGACGCGGCGAAGGCGACGCCGCTCGTACTCGTTTTCCACGGCGCGGCCGGGAACGCCGCGCTGGCCGTGGCGTTCACGGGCATGAGCGGCAAGGCCGACGAGGCCGGGTTCATCGCCGCCTATCCGAACGGCACCGGCGCGGGGCCGGTGCAGTCGTTCAACGCGGGCGGCAGATCCGGCATCGCGGCGGCCGCGAACGCCGACGATGTCAAGTTCACGGCCGCCCTGCTCGACGATATCGGCTCGGTTCTGAACGTCGATCCGAAACGGGTCTTCGCGACCGGCATTTCCAACGGCGGCATGATGTGCCACCGCCTGGGCGCCGAGCTCTCCGAGCGCATCGCCGCCATCGCGCCCGTCGCCGGCACGCTGGCGCTTGACTCCATCGCGCCCGCGCGGCCTGTGCCGGTGATGCAGTTCCACGGCACGGCCGACGCCCTCGTGCCGTGGGGCGGGCCGGGCAAGGGCACGCCCCGCTTCCTGAGGTTCAAGTCGGTCGAGGAGACCATCAAGATGTGGGTGAAGGCCGACGGCTGCCCCGAGAAGCCCGCCGTCAGCGCCGAACCCGACAAGGCCGACGACGGCACCAAGGTCGTGCGCGCGACGTACGGCCCCGGCAAGGACGGGGCCGAGGTGGTGCTCTTCACGATCGAGGGCGGCGGGCACACGTGGCCCGGCCGGAAGCCGTTCATCGGGTTCCTCGGGAAGGCGACCCTCGACATCTCCGCCAACGACCTCATGTGGGAGTTCTTCAAGAAACATCCGCTCAAGTAGGGGACGGGCGAGAATCGCATGACCGCCGACGCCATGAACCACGTTGAACGTTTTCGCGCCGTGATGGGCTCCCGGCCGGTCGACCGCCTGCCGCGCTGGGAATGGGCCATGTGGTGGGACAAGACGATCGACCGCTGGCACGGCGAGGGGCTGCCGCGCGAGCTTACGTTCAGCCGCGTCTTCGACATTGCCGTGCACCTCGGCCTGGACCCTTACCAGCAGTTCTGGTTCAGCACCACCGAGGCGACCATCGATGCCACGCAGCATCACGTCGAGGGCGTCGTCGCCGACATGGACGACTACCTGCGCATCCGGCCGCGGCTCTACCCGCGCCACGACGCCGCCATCGAATCCATGCGCCGGTGGGGCGAGCTTCAAGGGCGCGGCGAGGCCGTGGTGTGGTGCACGTTCGAGGGCTTCTTCTGGTTCCTGCGCACGCTGCTCGGCTTCGACAGGCTCATGCTCGCCTTCTTCGACCAGCCCGAGCTCCTGCACCGCATCAACGCCGACCTCCTGGACTTCAACCTCGGGCTCCTCGCGCAGATGGAGCGCGTGTGCATCCCGACCTTCGCGACGCTCGCCGAGGACATGTCCTACAACCACGGCCCGATGATCTCGAGGCGCGAGTTCGACGAGTTCCTGGCGCCGTACTACCGCCGCCTCGTCCCGCGCCTCCGTGCGCTGGACATCATCACGATCGTCGACACCGACGGCGATGTCACCAAGCTCGTGCCGTGGCTCCAGGACGTGGGCGTCGAGGGCGTGCTGCCGCTCGAGCGCCAGGCGGGCGTCGACGGCATGAAGCTCCGCGCGGCGTTCCCGCGCCTGCGGATGGTCGGCCACTTCGACAAGATGGTCATGCCCCGCGGCGAAACCGCGATGCGGGGCGAGTTCGAGCGGCTCCTGCCGCTCATGCGGACGGGCGGCTTCATCCCGAGCGTCGACCACCAGACCCCGCCCGGCGTGTCGCTCGACCAGTACCGTTGCTATCTGCGCCTGCTTGAAGAGTACACCCGCTGCGCCTGAGAGCCGAGGAAACCATGCACTGCACAACCGCCGCGCGCGTCGTTCTCGGATCGCTGCTCGTCATCGCCTGCCTTCCGGCCCTCGCCGCCGCGGCGAGCCTCGAGGACGGCTTCGCGAACCCTCCCGACTCGACCAAGCCGTGGGTCTACTGGTACTGGATCAGCGACTCGATCTCGAAGGAGGGAATCACGCGCGACCTCGAGGCCATGGCGCGCGCCGGCATCGGCGAGGCCCTCATCGGCAACATCTTCCTCGACGACATCCCGGCCGGCCGGGTGAAGGTGCTCGGCGACGAGTGGTGGCAACTCGTCGAGCACGCCATCCGCGAGGGCGGCCGTACGGGCGTCGGCATCGGCATGTTCAACTGCCCGGGCTGGAGCCAGTCGGGCGGGCCGTGGATCGAACCCGGCCAGGCGATGCGCTACCTCGTGTCTTCGGAGACGCGCGTCACGGGCCCGGCGCGTTTCGAGGGGAAGCTGCCCGCTCCCAAGGAGCCGTTTCAGGAGGTCGCGGTCGCGGCGTTCCCGGCGCCGCGCGCCGACGCGGACGCCATCGGCGCCGGCACGGCGCGCGTCACGTGCACACCCGCGGCGCCGGGCGTCGAGCGACTCCTCGACGGTGCGCTCGACACCGAGTTCGCGTTTCCACGCAACGCCGGCCGCGGCGCGAACGCCTTCTCGATCGATATCGAGCTTCCCGAGGCGGCGTGCGCGCGCAGTCTCGCGCTCTACCCGACGAAGGCGTCCTGGGCGGGCGCCTGCGAGCTTCTCGCCGCGGGCGGCGACGGCGCCTTCGCGCGCGTTCGGGCGTTCAACTTCGACCGCTCCAACATGTCCATCAACGTCGGCCCCATGCCGCAAGGCCCGGCGGCGGTGTCGTTTCCGGCGACGACCGCGAAGCGCTGGCGCCTCGTCTTCTCCGGCGTCTCGCACCAGGGCGCGCTTGCCGAAGTTCGCCTGTCGGGGGCCGCGCGGCTCGAGCACTTCGTCGAGAAGCAGCTCGGGAAGATGCACCCGACGCCGCTTCCCATGTGGGACACGTATCTCTGGCCGGCGCAGGCCGAGCCGGATGCGAAGGACCTCGCCGTCGCGGCTGCGGCAGTGCAGGATCTCACGCGCGCAATCTCCCCCGACGGCACGCTGCGATGGGACGTGCCGCCGGGCGAATGGGTGATCCTCCGGACCGGGATGACGCCGACGGGAACGCGCAACTCGCCGGCTTCGCCCGAGGGCCAAGGCCTCGAGGTCGACAAGATGAACCGCCGCGCGGCCGAGCATCACTTCAATGCCTTCATCGGCAAGGTGCTCGCACGCATGCCCGCGGCCGAGCGCAAGGCGTTCACGCGAGTTGTCGCCGACAGCTACGAGATGGGNNTGGCTGCCGGTCCTGACCGGGCGGCTGGTCGATTCGGCCGACAGGTCGGAGCGCTTCCTGTGGGACCTGCGGCGGCTCGTGGCCGATTGCATCGCGCGGGATTACGTGGGAGGGTTGCGCGACCTGTGCCGGCCGCACGGGTTGCAGCTCTGGCTCGAGAACTACGGCCACTGGGGCTTCCCCGCCGAGTTCCTGCAGTACGGCGGGCAGTCGGACCGCATCGGCGGCGAGTTCTGGGTGACGGGCGACCTGGGCTCGATCGAGTGCCGGGCGGCATCGTCCGCGGCCAACACGTACGGGATGCCATTCGTGTCGGCCGAGGCCTTCACCGGCGGACCGGCGTTTCAGAACGCGCCCTCGGCGCTCAAGGCGCGCGGCGACTGGGCGTTTTGCGAGGGCATCAACCACTTCGTCCTGCACGTGTACATTCACCAGCCGTGGGAGGACCGCGTGCCCGGCATGAACGCCTGGTTCGGGACGGAGTTCAACCGCCACAACACGTGGTTCGAGCAGGGCAAGGCCTGGATCGAGTACCTGCGGCGCTCCTGCCATCTCCTCCAGCAGGGCGCGCGTGTCGCCGATGTCGCGTACTTCATCGGCGAGGACGCGCCCAAGATGACGGGCGTCCGCCGGCCGGAGCTGCCGCCGGGCAGGGACTTCGATTACATCAACGCCGAGGTGATTCTCGAGAAGCTCTTCGTCCGCGACGGGCGCCTCGCGCTGCCGCACGGCGCGACGTACCGCGCGCTCGTCCTGCCCGAGCAGGAGACGATGCGGCCCGAGGTGCTCCGCAAGATCGCCGTGCTCGTTCGAGAAGGCGCCACGGTGGTGGGACCGCCGCCATCGCGCTCGCCGAGCATGCAGGGCTATCCCGGGTGCGATGACGAGGTCCGCGCGCTCGCGGCGGAGCTGTGGGGCGCGGGTAGCGCCGGCGCGTCGGGCGAGCGCCGGGTCGGCCGGGGGCGCGTGTGCCGGGGCATGACGCTCGAGAAGGTGCTCGGCGCGGTCGGGCCGGATTTCGCGAGCGGCGTCCCCTTGCGCTTCACTCATCGCGCGACGAACGAGGCTGACATCTACTTCGTCGCCAACGGCACGCCCGAGGACGTGGCGACGACGTGCGCGTTCCGCGTGACGGGCAAGGCGCCCGAGCTCTGGCGGCCCGACACCGGCCGCATCGAGCGGCCGGCCGTGTACGACGAGCACGGCGGCGCCGTGTGCCTGCCCCTGTGCCTCGGCCCGCACGGCTCGGTGTTCGTCGTGTTCCGGAGTTCCGCCGCGAGCGCCGGGAAGCGCATTGCCCGGGTGGCGTGCAACGGCGAGAAGCTCTTCGACACCGTGCCGCCCGCGCCCGCGGAGGAGGCGCCGGCCGCCGGGGCGGCGGTCGCGAACGATTTCACCATCGCCTTCTGGGCGCGGCCCGCGGCCGAGACGACGCTTTTCGCCGAGACGAACGAGGGCGTCCGCGGACTTGCCGAGCCGCGCAACGACGCCGTGTTCCCGACGCACGGCGACACGTTCGGGACGGGGAACCGCGCCGGGTGCGGCCTCGCCGTGGGGCGGAACGGCGTCTGCGTCTTCGAGCACGGCGCCAACTACTTCGCGCCCGTGCTCGTCCATTCCGGTTCC